>JASFFJ010000398.1:0-7291 GCA_050124355.1 Desulfobacterales bacterium
CCCTGAGATGTTCACTGAGTGCTTTGAGTTCAACGGCAAGACGTACCGCATTTTCGAAGGTGAAAAAACCTTTACCCACAAATTTGAAGATGACAGTGAGGAAAAATTTACACTACGACGCATTTACATCTGGAATGTGACGAGCAACCGTAGAACCAGTGCTCTGGCCGGTGTACCACCGGATAAGCTGAGCACACAGGATTGTGCAATGGCGATTTTAGGCCGCTGGGGAGCTTCGGAAAACACCTTCAAGCATCTGGGTGATAAACATCCGCTGCACTATCAACCAGGATTTGAAATGGTTGACAGTGAAAAGCAGGAAATTACCAACCCCCAGTACAAGCAAAAGCAGGGGCTGTTAGCACGGTTAAAAACGCAACTGAACAAGAGCTATAAAAAATTTTCAAAGAGCAAAGAAGTTTTTAATAAAGACGGCAGTATCCGTCAAAATAGCGCTCATAATCGCTTAAAACGCAACATCGAGAATCAGGAAACTGAAATTGCCGAGCTGAAACGGCAGATAAAACAAACCCCTGAAAAGATCGATATATCTTCACTGGAAGACTACCGCAGTTTTAAGCGCATCTGCAATGAGAGTAAGAATCTGTTTGACTTTGTAACCAGCTCAGTCTGGAATGCCCGCAAGCAAATGGTTGAGTGGCTGTTACCATTTTATGAAAATAAAAATGAGTACGTCGATTTGTTCTACGCCATCACCAATTGTCAAGGTTGGATCAAGAGTGAAAAACACACAGTCACGGTGCGCCTTGAACCTCTTGAACAACCCAGCCGCCGTGCGGCCCAAGAACAGCTTTGCCGAAAATTAACCAGCTTAGGAGCGCTAACACCAGCCGGCAAGTCGCTTGTAGTTGAAGTTGGCGACTCGCCGTTGAAATAATTTGTGTCAAAAAAAATGGCTACCAATTACCTATAAACAACGATGTCTGAATTTCCCCTTTACGAACGATAATTACACTTAATTATAAAATCAGCAATTCTTTTTGTGCTATCCAGATAATCATGAATAAAAAGTATCTGCCACCCGAATATTGCTGAATTAAAAAGCAAGATTCGGGTGGCAATCTTTGATTTTTTTCATTATCGTATTGTAAGATTACATTATAGGGAGAGAAAAATGGATGCTATTGATTATTCACAACATTCGGATGATTACAAGCGGATTGAAAAAGCGATTCAATTCATCGAGGCTAATTTCCAATCTCAACCGACCCTCGATCAAATTGCGGAAAGCGTCTTCTTGAGCAAATATCATTTTGATAGGCTGTTCAAGCGCTGGGCCGGGATAAGTCCAATTCAATTCATGCAATTTATGACGCTCGATTATTCAAAACAGAAACTGGCCGAATCAAGAAGTTTACTTGATACATCATTTGATGCTGGCCTTTCCGGTTCCGGTCGATTGCATGATTTGTTTGTCACTTTCGAGGGAATGACACCAGGAGAATTTAAAAAACAAGGGGCAGGATTGGAAATATCTCATGGCTTCGCCGACTCTCCATTCGGTGACTGCCTGATTGCCACCACCGATCGAGGTATTTGTCATCTTGGATTCGTAAAAGGAGACAGTCGATCCGATGCGCTGGATCAACTTTTTGAAACATGGCCAGGAGCTTCTTTCAAGGAAAACCCTAAGTCCGTTAGCACAATCGTGAGAAGAATATTTGAAAAAGATCAAACAAAGAATATGCGTCCTTTCAATTTGCATCTCAAAGGCACAAACTTTCAAATCAATGTATGGAAAGCATTATTGAGCATACCTGAAGGATGGGTTGTAAGCTACCAGGATATTGCCTCATATATCGGACGGCCGAAGGCGTTCCGAGCTGTTGCAAACGCCATTGCTATCAACCCAGTCGCTTTTTTAATCCCTTGTCACCGGGTAATTGCAAAGTCGGGAAAAATTCATCAATATCGTTGGGGTGCTACAAGGAAAAAGGCTATATTTGGATGGGAAGCAGCAAGATCGGCCTAATATCCATCACCATATATTGGGGGTCTTACTATCAAGAAAAGTTGTGGACTTCTGGCATAAGTCTTTCAGGGCCAGTAGTGTTATTTCAAACTCTTGACAACGCAGAATCTGAAGTCCTCCAACGTTCCCGAAGGGTAAACAACATATTAAAATAGAAAACTAATTGCAATTAGAGTGCAATGGAATTACATAAACCAAGGTTGAGCGGTTCAGAGTTCAACGTTCCAGGTTGAAAAACTCCCAAGCCGGTCCTATCAAAGAGATTTAGCCATTTTGCGTTATTGACACCTTTTCACCCAATGGGTAAAGTCGGGTATCTCGAATTTTGATCGATATAATTATAAGATTCAAACAGTTGTAACCTTTGAACCCCTGGCCCAGACCCGTCAAGTCAAGATGTGGTGGTGAAAAGCCAAATCTGTAATATACAAAAATAGTTGCCCAGCCGCATCCCGTCGCACCAGGGCGGGCGTGAACCCTGCGTGTGGGGTCGAAGCCCGAAGGGCGTAGTTCCAAACCTGGAACCGATCAGTTTAGGGTAAAGGATGATTGATAGCCCGATAACCCTACGGGAACTGGAAAAGAGGAAGAAGGATGCGTCAAAAAGAGCAAGCCTTGAAGGAAAATAACAAATCCCATTATGGGTGGATCATTGTTCTGACAGGCATGGCCGTTGTTTTCTCTTGCCTGGGTCTGGGCCGATTTTCCTTAGGCATGCTACTACCCTCCATGGGGATCTCCTTGAATTTGAATTATTCGCAGATGGGCCTCATCGGTACAGGAAATTTTGTGGGATATATGATTTCGGTTGTCCTGGCCGGTATGATTGCAAGGCACATTGGTGCGAGGTGGACCATTTCTATTGGACTTTTTCTTGTCGGTGGTTCAATGGCGCTTATCAGCCAGGCGTTGGGATTTCTGGAAGTGATATCCCTTTACGTGGCGACCGGCATTGGGTCAGGCCTGGCCAATGTCCCGATGATGGGCCTGGTTTCCCATTGGTTTCAAAAAAGCACTCGCGGCCGTGCCGCCGGCATTATGCTGTCAGGCAATGGCTTTGCCATTGTGTTTACCGGTCTACTCATCCCATGGATTAACGCTACAGTAGGGACTGAAGGCTGGCGTACCGGCTGGTTGACTATTGGTGTCATCTCTCTATTCATTACGGCCGTGGCAGCCTTTTTTCTCTGCAATGAACCCGGGGGAAAAGGTCTTATGCCTCTGGGTGACGCAGATACGTTAAAAACATCAACCAAGCCAGAACCAGAAGAGAGAAAAAGATCCAACAAATGGACCATGGTGCACCTGGGCTGTGTTTATGCTCTGTTCGGGGCTACCTATGTGGTATATGCCACTTTCATTGTTACAGCCATGGTGAATGAGCGGGGCTTTGGTGAGAATACGGCAGGTACTTTTTGGGCTGTTGTTGGAGGGCTTTCTATTTTTTCCGGCCCACTGTTTGGATGGTTGTCTGACCGCATGGGGCGAAAAATCGGCATGATGGTGGTTTACACTTTGTTCACCATTTCTTATGTTCTGGTGGCCGCCGATCTTCCGAATCCGTTTTTATTTGCATCCATTGGCATTTTCGGTTTGGCAGTGTGGAGTATACCCACCATCATGTCAGCCGCCGTCGGAGATTACGCGGGGCCCGTTCGGGCTGTAAAGGCTTTTGGTTTTATTACCTTGTTTTTTGGCGTCGGCCAGATTACCGGACCGGCGGTGGCAGGATTTACGGCCGATATCACCGGAACATTCAGCATGGCTTTCTGGCTGTGTGCCTTATTAACTGCAAGTGCGGTCCTGCTGACGCATTTTCTGCGGCCACCTTACTAAGGAGAAATTAACATGAACCGTCCTACAACCGCTTGAGAACGGACAGCTGGCGACGTTGCACAACGCCTGCATGAAAATTCTTGCCAAAGTTGGAGTTGTTTTTCATGAGGCCGAAGCGCTGAAAATTTTCAAGAAACATGGCCTCAAGGTGGATGGCGAGAAGGTATTTTTTACAGAAGACAAGGTGCTGAAAGCTCTTGAAACGGTGCCTTCCGAGTTTACGATCCAGGCTAGAAATCCTGAAAAGTCCGTCACCATCGGTGGCGATCATTTTGCCCTTGGTCCTGGCTGGGGCGCTTCTTTGGTCATCGATGCCAATGGTGAGAGGCGCAATGCGAGCCTGCAGGATCATGATAATTTCTGCAAGCTGGTACAGACCTCACCTTATTTGGACTTGGTTGCCGGTTCCATGGCGATACCGGCCGAACTCTCAGCCAGGGCAGCCACGGCCAGCATGCTTGCCTCCTGCTTTACCCTGACGGATATGCCCGTGATGGCCAATCCCTGCTCCAGGGAAAACGGGCTGGAAATCATAGAGATGGCCGCCATTGCATGGGGCGGGGAAACGGCAATAAAGAAAGCACCCGTTACGATCGTTTCTGTCAATCCGCTGTCCCCATTGTCCTATACGGAAGAAGCAGCCGGAGGTTTGATTACCTTTGCCAGGCACGGCCAGGCGCTGTTGATCTCCAGTATGGTTCTGGCCGGTATCAGCGGACCCATTTCCATTGCCGGAACGGCCGTCATGGAAATGACTGAAAGCCTGGCGGGCATTGTCCTGGCACAGTTGGTCAACCCCGGTGTGCCTTGCGTGTGCGGAGGAACATCGTGTGCGGCGGACCTTCGTACCGGCGGTGTATACCTCGGCGGCCCGGAACTGCTGCAGTTGATGGCCATTTCGACCCAAATGGCGCGTCATTACGGCATTCCCTGCCGATATGGCGGAAACCTCACTGATTCCTTTTCTCTCAACATCCAAGCGGGTAACGAATCTGCCCTGGCACTCTCCACCGGTCTCCTTTCCGGTGTGCATTTCGTGCATCAGGCCTGCGGTATTTTAGGCGCCTACAGTGCCATCAGTTTCGAAAAATTTGTCCTGGACGAGGAAGTATGTGGACTGATGAAACGCGCCCTTTGCCCGGTTGATATCTCTGAAGAAAGTATCGGCCTCGATATGATCGAAAGAGTAGGAACCGGCGGAAACTATATGATGACTGATGAAACCCTCATGCATTGCCGGACCGCATTTTTCCCTTCCTGCCTGACCCAAAGAGGCACATACGAGGAATGGCGAGAGAGAGACCTGGGGAATACTGCACGGATCGCCGCCAAACACGTCGAAGATCGTCTCGAAGCCTATTTGAAGCCCGACAATGACCCGACCATGGAAAAAGATCTAAAAAGGTATCTGGCCGCTAAAATTTGAATGGATGGTTCGTATTATCGAAACCGTTTTGTCTGAAATAGAGCAATAGGAGGCAAAAGACATGATAATCGCATTTGTTCAGATTCCGCTCGATGGACCGAAGCGGCCGCGCGAAGCTGTGATCGCGCAGTCTCTTGAATCCACGAAGATATTCCACAATGTAAAAGGTATGCGCCGTAAATATTATCTCAACAGCGATGATGGCGGTGGTGGTATTTACGAGTTTGCCATCCGTGCGGATGCTGAAGCTTGGTTTCAAAGACAAATGGGAAGATTAGATGGAAGGCCGCTTTGGGGTTCGGCCGATGTTGACCATATTTGATAATCCTGTCGTCCTAAAATGCCTCCAACGCAACATTATCGATTAAAAATCTTTGATCGGCTTCGGTGCGGACAAATACCCCCAAATTACCCAGGCGTATATTTTTCAAACCGGTGGCTTTCACCTCCTTGTAAGCCGCAACCATCTCCTTTACGGTAGGTCTGCAATAATCTTTCATACGGTATTCAGGGAAAAAAGCAAGGAGGGTAAACGGAATATCACTGTCGGTTGCACAAAGAAGCTTGGCAATTTTTGCCAACTCCTTCGTTTCAACCACACCAGGGATGTAAAGAGAGAGAACTTCCAATACGAAACCCCGCTGTTTAATTTCCGTGGGGAGATTCAAAATACGCTCATTGCTGCATCCGGTTAGCCACCTGTGGGTTTCAGGATTGAACGCCTTTATATCCAACCAAAAGGCATCCACCCCGGATGTTTTAAGATAATCCAGGTTTTGCGGCGTCAATCCGTAGCCGTTCGTTTCAAGCAACACCCACAAGCCGGTGCTTTCTTTAATGAGGCGGGCACCTTCTCCGTAAAACTCCGGACAGCACATGACATCGCCGCCGGTAAAGGCCGCAATATTGCGTGCCGGACCATACCCCTGGGGACTCAAGACGACGGATTTTGGGTCTAGCACAGCGGGGCAGGTCGGGGGGCGTTCTCCATATGTCACGCAACTTCCACAGCAATGGCAAGAGTCATGGGCGTGCCACGCGGTTGCCATGGTTCGGGGCTCCTTCAGGGTCACCAGTTTATCATAGGTGCGGGCTTTGTCGAGAATATCATGGGGAGTGTACCAAGCGCCCTGCTTCACTTTCGTGAAATCCCAGGAATGACATTTCCGGCACGAGAAATTACAACCGGATTGATAGATGGACAGATAATTTTCCGGGCGGGATAGGTGAATGGATGTGATTAGTCGGTAGATTTGACTGTTTTCATATTTTAAAGTGGCTTGGCAGGCCGGCACAGATTTTCCGTTTAGATCGACGGCGCAGCTGCCGGCTGAAAATCCCTGTGAATTGAGTCTGCAATCGAAAGTTTTCATAATACTTTTCTTTTATCGCATGTCAGCGAAATGCTGTGATATTAAACAGCGACAACAGGTTTTTTTTTGATAGACCTGATATGAGGACTAATAAGTGTTGTGCCCGGTATCTAGTTTTCATGATTCGATTGGTATTGTTGAGAATCACGGCATCATTAAAAGTATCACATAGGATAATCATTGTTGAGTCCATGAACATTGATGATCGCATATCACAGATTATTTTGAAAGTTTTTTATACAGCTAAGTTTTACAGTATCGGTAATTCTGAGATACCAAACTTTGTGCAGATACCATGGTACGATATTTGCTAAGCGGCTCGGCTGTGAATCGTTGGAGGTGTCAAAGAATTTGTAAAGAATCAATTCTGGTACTTCAATTTGGCATTAATAAAAAAGTAATAAAAAAGGGTCTTTTAATTTGACAAAAGTGATCTGGTCCTCTCTTTTTTATTACCAGATAGTTTTGACTTTAGGTAGATTTTGAAGGACTTCGTCTTTTGTGATGATTGGGACTTTGAGATAGTTTGCGGTTGAAACAATGATTTTGTCATGAAGCTCAGGGATTTCTGTTAAGGCCACCATTTTTTCGAGAATGGGATAATCAAGTGCAATAGGCACAAAATTTTCACTGACGTTTATTTTTTTGCAGAGGCGATTTCCT
>JASFFJ010000399.1:0-7291 GCA_050124355.1 Desulfobacterales bacterium
GATTCTAAATTCCGCGGGTGAGGGAATCTTTGGCGTCGACCTGGAGGGGAAAGTGGCGTTCATCAATCCGGCTGCCAATCGAATGCTGGGCTACGAACCGGATGAACTTATCGGACTGGGGGTTCATGCGAAAATCCACCATTCATACTTGGATGGCACTGTCTATCCCAAACAAGAGTGTCCGATGTACCGGACCTATGTCGATGGCAGCGCTCACATTATAAACGATGAGGTGCTTTGGCGCAAGGACGGCACACCGTTTCCGGTGGAATACACCAGCATGCCGATCAAGAAGAACGATCGCGTCGTGGGTGCCGTTGTCACTTTCATGGATATTGCCGAGCGCAAGAAAATGGAAAACGCCCTGCTGGCAGAGCGTGAAAGGCTGCAGAAAATACTAGACACCAGCCCGGTCGGGGTGGGTATTTCCATCGAGGGCGTTGTTCAATTTGCTAACCCGCGTTTTACTGAACTTTTTTATCGCAGGAAGGGGGAAGCGACGCGAGAGGCCTACGTCAATCCCAAAGACCGGGATTATATTGTGAAAGAACTTCAAAAATCGGGAAGCGTTCGTGATTATGAGTTACAAACCTACGGCCGCGATCGGGAGATCCGGGACACCCTGGCAACATTCATCCGGACCGAATACGAGGGGCAAACCGGTATTCTTGCCTGGCTGGTGGATCTGGGCGGTCTAAAGGAAGCCGAACGGGAACTAAAAGCCAAATTTGATGAGCTGGCCCGCTTCAGGCGACTGGCCATCGGCCGCGAACAAAAGATGATCGAATTGAAAAAGGAAATCAATGACCTTCTTCAGACCTGCGGCCTGTCGGAAAAATACAAAATTCATTGATTGAGGAACTAACGATGAAGAAATTGAACTGTGTTATATTTCGCCACATCAACCATTTCTTGATATTGTGCCCTTTGTTACTGTTTATATTTGCCTTTCTTTTCATAATGACACCACCATCTGCCCGAGGCGAAAAGACATGGTATCCGGTGGAAGTCGATGTCTGGAACCCACCATTTAATGATCAGCGCCAGCGGGAGCAGAAGCTCTATACCCCATTGGCGAAGGCGCAAAAAAAGTGGCGGATCCGCGTTTTTATTCCCCACCTGAAAGATGACTACTGGTTGGGGGTCAACTACGGGCTTATCCACGAAGCCCGCCGATTGGAGGTCAGTCTATCGATTTTCGAAGCGGGCGGTTACGATCGGCTTGATGTTCAACGGCGGCAGATCGAAAATGTTATTGCCGAAAGTCCGGACGGTCTGATCATCGGTGCCATTTCGCTGGATGGCCTCAACGATCTTGTAAAAAAGGCCTCTGATAAGGGGATTCCCGTACTGGATCTGATCAACGGCATGTCCTCGCCGGATATTGCCGCCCGGGCGGCCGTATCTTTCTGGGACATGGGCTATCAGGCCGGCAGTTACCTGCGGCGTCTGCAAGAAAATAGCCGACAACCCTTAAAGTTGGCCTGGTTCCCCGGACCCGATGGCGCCGGCTGGGTGAAGTCGGGTGATGCCGGCTTCCGCAGCGCCATCGAGGGCGGTACGATCGAAATCCTGGACTCACAGTATGGCGACACCGGCAGTGCGGCTCAGACCAAGCTGGTCGAAGCCACGCTCAACCAAAATGCAGCGGATCTTGATTTCGTTGCAGGCACCGCCGTTACCGCCGAAGCCGCCGTGAAAATTCTGCGCAGACGTGGGTTGGCGGACAGGATAAAGATTCTTTCGTATTACTACGGTCCGGGTGTGCATCGGGGCATCCGTCGGGGTGACATCACCGCGGCGCCCAGCGACCTGACGGTGCTCCAGGCACGCATCGCAGTGGATGTGATGGTGCGTATGCTCGAGAAAAAAGAGTATTACAAACATGTTGCACCCAGGGTGACGGTGGTGGACCGTGACAATATTCGCAGTTGGGATACCTCGACGACCCTTGCACCGCGGGGTTTTCGTCCGATCTTCAGTATAAATGAGTGAAACCTAAGCCGGATTAACCAAAACGAATTGCAGCAAGAGCACGAAGCAAAATTAATGAATCTGTGTAATTAGGTTTCACGGTGTCAGGTGTCAGACCAGCCGCGATTGTGCAATTATGGTTATAGAGCGACTTTTTCTTGCGGCTGGAAGCCGCTCCCACGAGAAATTGATGTAAAGTAAAGCAAATGACATCGATCCCCGATTTCATGACTCTCTTAAAGATATGGGTTATAATATCAAATTCTTAACTGCCGAAGAAGCTCAGGCGGTTTAACGTAGTTTCATATAAGCGGGAGCCGCTGGCCAAAAAAACGGCCAGTTTGATCAATAAAGAAACTTTGTGGTTCGGTTCCGAAATCGGTCGCTGTTGGGTTTCGCATTTGGCAATCATACCGGTAACATGTAGGTTGGATTGAGTGCAACGAAATCCAACAAAGCCTGGAGTAGGCTCAACCCAACCTACGAAATGTAAAGGGACAAAGGATAGAACCAACCTCAACTTTTTGAAGTGTAGTTTCATAAGCTTGCGGTTGTCAGGAAATCGACTTACTAAATCCTGAAACCTCGTATCTGACTCCCCACCGCTGGGGTCTGTTTTTTTGATCAAACTGGCCGCTTTTCAGGCCAGCGGCGGCGCTGAACACTGACACCTGAAACCTTTTTCATCTGACAACATGTTGTCAGAACACACCCGATAGGGGCCTATTTGTTTATGAAAACCGCATTAACTTGGATGTTGCTGATTCTGCTGGCCGTGGGAGGCATCGTCGGATCCTATGCTTTAAGTGAAAAATTTCGCACCGATGCCAGGGCAGCCTGGGAGGCGGAGGCCTCCCAGGCTGCCAGGTGGCTTTCCGGAACCGTTCTGGGGTGGCTAGAGGAGAGCTATGCCCCCTTGTCCGGCCTGGCGATCCTTTTCGAAAATTCGCGTGAGGTCACTGAGGTCGAGTTTTTGGGTGCCACGGATGCCCTGGAAGCCCGTGCCAGCTCCTTTTTCCTCGACGCCAAGGCCGTTGCGCGTTCCCAGGCGGACGGTGCAGATTGGTCGATCGAATTTTCCAATGATCCTATGGGGCCGTTGTCACCGGAGACGCCCTTGGACCGGTATCCAGCGATTCTCGAAGCCATTAAGGTTGCCGTCGACAACCCGGATCAGGTCATGCTGGGGCCGCCGTTTTCCGGTAAGGAGGGATTCCGCTATTCACCGGCGGCGTTGGCCATCCAGGATGTTCGTGGCCTGCTGGTTGTCATCGGCCTGGTCAATTACGATGCCATCGCCAAGGGATTATTCGATATCCACAAGTTGGATGGATTGCAACTCGAAATTCAAGGTCGCTTCCAGGAAATGGGTGGCCCCGGACCTCTGCGCGAGGTGATCGGCAATCCCCAACCAGAATCCCTGCACACGGTGACGACCCGAACCGTAAGTGCCGGAGCAGACCTTTCCATCACCTGGTATGTCAACAGGCAATTTAGTGCGGGCCCCCAGGATGCGCTGGCCAATATTACGTTTATGGGGGGGGGTGGGATTACCATCCTCCTTGTGTTATTTTTCGGATTGCTGTTGCAGCGGAATCGAACAATTACAAAAAAAGTTAATGAGGCCACCGATGAATTGGCCGAAAGTCGTCAGCGTCTCGATTTGGCCCTTGCTTCCTCGGGAATCGGAACTTGGGACTGGAATATCGCTGACGATACCGTTTTCTGGGACAAAGGCCTGCACCGGATTATGGGTACCGATCCTGGGGAAGGAGACCATGACCTGACAAGTTTCACCAAACTCGTTCATCCGGAAGATGCACAGCGTTTTGAATTTGAAATAAATGAAGCTATAGAGGGCGATAAAGATTATGCCAGCGAGTATCGATTTCTGAGACCGAATGGAGACGTACGCACACTAGAGGCGCGCGGGCATGTGGTCAGGGATGCCGGCGGGCGAGCGCTGCGAATGATCGGCACGAGCATGGACATCACCGAGCGCAAGCAGGCGGAGGAAGAGCTGAAAAAACTCTCCCAGGCTGTCGAACAGAGTCCGGCATCGGTGGTGATTACCGATCTCCGCGGAACCATCGAATATGTCAACCCCAAGTTCTGCAAGGTCACTGGATATACAGTTGAAGAAGCTATCGGACAAAACCCCCGCATCCTCAAATCCGATCATACGCCTTCGGCAGTCTACCAGCAACTATGGAAAACCATCAAGGCCGGATACGAATGGCGGGGCGAGTTTCAAAATAAAAAGAAGAATGGTGAGCTTTACTGGGAGACCGCCATCATTTCGCCGCTTAAGGCCGGTGACGGCTCAATCGCTCACTACTTGGCTGTCAAGGAAGATATCACCGAACGTAAATTGATGGAGGAGAGCATCCGCGAAAAGGAAGCACGTTTTCGCGGGTATTTTGAGCACAGCCAGGTTGGGATGGCGGTCACCTCACCGACCAAAGGATGGGTTGAGGCCAATGGTCAATTGCAGCAGATGCTTGGCTATACCCTCGATGAGCTGCGTCAAATGACGTGGGCCGAGCTGACACATCCCGAAGACCTTGAAGCGGATGCAAAACAGTTCGAGCGGTTGCTGGCCGCTGAAATCGAAAATTACACACTAGACAAGCGTTTTATTCGCAAAGATGGCGAGATCGTTTACACCAATTTAACCGTTGCCTGCATCCGCGCTGAAACGGGCGATGTCATTGATGTCCTGGCGTCATTTCAGGATATTACCGAGCGTAAAAAAATGGACGACGCTTTGAATGAACGGATCAAAGAGTTGGATGAGGCCCAATCGGCCATGCTCAACATGATGGAGGATCTGGACGAGGAAAAGTCCAAGGCCGAAGAAGCCACCCGGGCCAAGAGCGATTTTCTGGCCAACATGAGCCACGAGATCCGCACCCCTATGAACGCGGTTATCGGTATGGCGCACCTGGCGCTGAAAACCGAGCTGACGCCCAAACAGCAGGACTATTTGAACAAAATTCAATCATCCGCCAATTCGCTGCTGGGAATCATTAACGATATTCTGGATTTCTCCAAAATCGAAGCCGGCAAGCTGGATATGGAAGCCATTGAGTTTGATCTGTTGGAGACGATGGACAATGTTGCCAACGTGATCACCGTCAAGGCCCAGGAAAAGGAGAATTTAGAAGTTTTGTTCTATATCGATTCCCAGGTACCCAATTTTCTGGTTGGAGATTCCTTAAGGCTCAATCAGATCCTGGTCAACCTGGGAAATAATGCGGTCAAGTTTACCGAGAAAGGTGAAATTGTACTCTCGACCAAAATCAAAGAAACGTCGGATGCTACGGTAACTTTAGAGTTTTCAGTGCGGGATACCGGCATTGGCATGACCGCTGAACAGCAGGCCAAACTATTTCAAGCCTTTTCCCAGGCCGATACCTCGACCACGCGAAAATACGGCGGCACCGGTCTGGGGCTGACCATCAGCAAACGGCTGGTAAATATGATGGGCGGAGAGATCTGGATCGAAAGCGAGGCCGGGCAGGGTACTACATTCTATTTTACGGCCGATTTTGGTTTGGGAAAGGAGACGGTGAAAAAACGCTTTGTACCGGCACCGGACCTCAGGGGGTTGAAGGTGCTGGTGGTGGATGACAATGCCACTTCCAGAGAGATCTTGCAGGATATCCTGGAGTCGTTTTCCTTTGAGGTTTTTCTGGCGGCCTCCGGCAAAGAGGCCTTGGAAGAGATCGAAAGGGCCGATACGGATCAGCCCTTTGAGCTGGTGGTTATGGATTGGAAAATGCCGGGTATGGACGGCCTCGAAGCCTCCCGGCGCATTAAGAACCACCGGAAATTGCGTAAAATACCCGCCATCGTCCTGGTGACCGCTTACGGCCGGGAAGAAGTCATGCGGCAAGCTGATGATATCGGGCTGGATGGTTTTCTGCTCAAGCCGGTGAACTCATCGGTAATGTTTGACGCCATCATGCAGGCCCTGGGAAAAGAGGTTCAGAATGTGTCGCGCCCGAGCCGAAAAGAAGAAACCAGTGCCGAGGACTTACACGCTCTTTCCGGGGCCCGGGTGCTCCTGGTGGAGGATAATGAAATCAACCAACAGGTTGCCCAGGAGATTCTGCAGGGTGCAAGACTCAAGGTAACGGTGGCGAATAATGGCCAGGAAGGCGTCGACGCTGTTATGCAAACCCAATATGACGTCATCCTGATGGATATTCAAATGCCGGTGATGGATGGATATACCGCCACGCGGCAAATCCGAAATCTGAAATCCGAAATTCGAGATGTGCCAATTATTGCCATGACCGCCCATGCCATGGCCGGTGATGAGCAAAAAAGCCTGGAAGCCGGCATGAATGGCCATGTCACCAAGCCCATTGATCCGGTGCAGCTGTTTGCCGCCTTGCAGAAGTGGATACGCCCGGCTGCAGAGCGAGCCACCGTCCCAGAAAATTTGGCCACCTCAGCGGGACCACAACCAATTGACACATCTGCTGAACCGGATCACCAAAGGCCGCATGAAGACGAGCTGCCGGAATCATTGCCGGGGTTTGATCTGTCGGCCGGTCTGTCGCGCCTGATGGGCAACAAACGTCTTTATCGAAAGTTGCTGGTGGATTTTGGAACAAAATACACCGGGACAGCCCGTGAACTCCGTGAGGCCCTGGATGCAAATGATTTTGAGCAGGCCCACAGCCTGGTTCACAACTTGAAAGGGCTGGCTGGAAATCTGGAAGCTTCAGACCTGCAGACATCTGCAGTGAATCTGGAAAAACTGGTCAAGGGAGTTAAAGATATACCGCCTTCCGCCAAGGAGTTGACGTCGAAATTTTCAGATCTGGAAAATGCCCTCAACCGGGCACTTGCATCGGTACAAACGATGCTCTCGCCGACATCTGCAGGTGACGGAAATGGCCAACTGTCAGCGCAAGCGATTGTTGCCAACACCCCTGAAATATCCAAAGACGACATCGATCGCATACTGGAGGCCGCTGACAATGGGGATTTTGAAGCACTGACGGCGATTGCGGAAGAGCTCAAAACCCGTTCGGAGGAATACACGTCCTTTAGTGACAAACTTGTTGAATTGGCGGAAGACTTCGATTTTGAAGTTATCGGCGAATTGGTAAACCAACTGGAAACGTCTGCCAATACCTAATATCAACTACAACCTGAACGCAAAAATAATTGCCCTTTAGTGCTTTGTTTCATAAATTCAATCACATAATTTAAATGAACTCTTTTTTAAAGGGAATTTTATGGTCTTGACCTTTACACCCATCCAGCATACGTAAAGGAGATAAATTTCGATCTAGAGAGA
>JASFFJ010000400.1:0-7291 GCA_050124355.1 Desulfobacterales bacterium
GTCTAATCTGGATATTGCCGAAAAACGTTTGCCCCAGGACGGTAAAATCAAATTTAAGCGCAAAGGGGTTCCGGCCTTTGAGTTGCGGGTTGCCACGCTGCCCACTGCCGGCGGTTTTGAGGACGTGGTCATGAGAATTTTGGCTTCTGCCGGTGCGATGAAAATAGATGAGATGGGTCTGACGGAACGGAACCTAGAGGTGTTGAAAAATGCCAGTGCCAAGCCTTATGGACTTATTTTGGCAGTCGGTCCCACCGGGTCTGGAAAAACAACGACGTTGCATTCCATTTTAGGTCATATCAATACGCCCGGCATTAAAATCTGGACGGCGGAAGACCCGATTGAAATCACTCAGGTCGGTTTGAGACAGACAGAGGTCAAACCTAAAATTGGACTCGATTTTGCCAGGATGATGCGGGCCTTTTTGCGAGCGGATCCGGATGTTATCATGATCGGTGAGATGCGTGATGAGGAAACCGCATCCATCGGTGTCGAAGCATCCCTTACCGGGCATTTGGTATTTTCCACCCTCCACACCAATAGCGCCCCTGAAACGATTACCCGACTGCTCGACATGGGGTTGAATCCCCTCAATTTTTCCGACGCCTTTCTTGGTGTTTTGGCTCAACGTCTGACACGCAGGCTGTGCACAAAATGCCACAAAGATTATACGTTATCAGCAGAGGAATTTGAATCGCTGACCACCGACTACGGCACACAGTATTTTGATAAAACGGGTATTACATTTGACGAGGAGATGATTTTGCATCAGGCCGGCGGTTGCGAAAAATGCTCAGGCACTGGATACCGTGGTCGAATGGGGATCCATGAGCTAATGGAGGGTACCCCTGAGGTTAAATTAATGATCAAGCAGCGGGCCGGCACGGAGGACATCCTTGAACAGGCCATGAAAGAAGGAATGTCTACCTTGAAGCAGGATGGCATCTTGAAGGTATTTAAGGGTATTACCGATATGGCGGAGGTCCGCAGAGTTTGCATCAATTAACATATGGACTATTGGCTAAGGAACTCGCGGTTCAAAGGCCCGGAGATGAAAATCGGCACAACTGAGTGGTCGAATTTTCTCTTTGATCACGCCAAAAAAATTGGGATTGACTTTGACCACACTCAAAACCGTTTATTCTGCGTTCATGCCGTTGAACTTATCAAGTGGAATCGAAAGATCAATCTCACCACCCTCACTGATCCAATCGAAGTCGCATCCAATCATTTTTTAGATTCTTTGGTACCTTCCCGATTAATACCGCCTCATGCGGCGAAGCTGCTTGATATCGGCTCAGGCGGTGGATTTCCCGGGATACCACTCAAGGTTCTACTGCCTGAGCTATCGGTCACTTTGATCGATGCTTCCCGCAAAAAGGTCAACTTTTTAAAACACGTCATCCGTACCCTTGAACTGGAGAATATCGAAGCCCTTCACTTACGGGCGGAGGATCTTGCGACTCAGTCGAGTTATATGAACCGATTTGATGTAATTATCAGTCGCGCTTTGACCTCGCTGGAATCTTTTGTACGTCTTGCGTTGCCTTTGCTGGCTTACGGAGGTATAATTATGGCGATGAAAGGGCAGGTAGAAGGTGAAGAGTTGGCGAACTTGGGAAAAGATGTCATAAAAAAAATGAATTTGGCGGGCTCTAATGATCTACTTTTTAAGGTGTCCCTGAAAAATTACAGATTGCCTTACCATTATTCAAACCGAACCGTTGTCAAAATTGGATAGGGGGATCGATTTTTCATGAAACCTGCCAGGGTTCAAACCAACCGTACCTGTCCACTTGATTCTTTGATATCAATTAAACTTTACCCCAAGACCATAACCGGATAATACCCGGTTATCATCATCCAAAGGCTTACACCATTTTACTGTTGACGTGTAATTTTTCTGTTTTGATAAAAACAAAGGTTTGTCAAATTTTATTTTAATAGTAGTCTTAGGCCGAATGGCAGCTTCGGTTTCAAAGTACATGCCACCTGCACTAAAATTCTTCATTTGGGCATAAAACCAATGTCCGGTAGTAGGAATTTCAATTATTGCTGTACCATTGCTCTTAAATCGTCCACTTTTTCTATAGTCATGACCTGAGTATATATCAGCAAAGACAGATTCAAATACAATTTTTGACTCTTTTGAAGCGAAATGCTGTTTTCCCAACTTCCTGTTACGTGAGCGCAGACCCTTACTTCTATGATGTCGCCTTTCTCTGGTCCAATCTTTATTGCAAACAGGGCAACCCATTCCCTGAATCCTACTTTTAATCGTAGCTTGCCACTCATGGCTCTCACTACAGATCCACCAAACCGGTTTGGGATGGATTATATTAACCTTTCTGGGCGTTAAGTCGCCATTCAAGGTGGGATGCCATTCTTTGACCAGATCCGGTTCTGATTCATATAACCATTTATCTTTGTTCGATCTTTTCATATCGCGAAATTAGAATCCGGAATTTTAACAGGTCGCCATGGGATAAGGCAACAGCTTCTAAAATAACTCAAGGTTACCAAAGCGGTTTCAATCACAAAAAATTATTAATGATTCAGGAAGTTAAGATATTGTTTTAACCTAAGGAAATAACGTAATAAATAAAGATAAAAAGTCAAGTGAATAAATTCATATCTGAGAAACCACCTAGACAGATTCCAATTTACCCATTGGTTCAAAGCCTCATATCTTGAAATCTATTATCATCCAATCGGTTAAAGATCAATTATCCTGTTCGGAATGACCAATCTTTTTTCGTCGCCGTTTGATTTCCCCACGATGACGCTTGGCCGCCAAACGGCGTTGTCGGGAAGCCACTGACGGTTTGGTCGGTTGACGGAGTTTGGGCCTTTGCATTGCGCTGCGAATCAGCAAAATCAGCCGATTTAAGGCCTCCTTGCGGTTTTGCTCTTGGGATCGGAATCGGCTGGCCTTGATAATCAAGACACCTTCTGTCGTCATGCGGTGACCGGCAATTTTTTTTAGCTTTTCATAAGTTGCATCATTTATTGCCGAAGATCCGGCAGCATCAAAACGGAGCTGGACAGCACTGGATACCTTATTGACGTTTTGTCCACCCGGGCCGGATGCCCTGATGAATTCCAAGTGAATTTCACTTTCATTTAAAGCAATCGAATCGGTAATCTGGATCATTTTTTATACTATCCATTTCGCAAGGCCAGGATCAACAGATGGGATTTCCGATTTATGCAGTTTGCAAGGTGGACATGTTCTTTAAGATGCATATATTGATTGAAAACTAAGATTGGAAACCTCACATATAACGAAACGTAACCAGCCTATGAGCGATTTTTAAACATCCAATTTCCTTTTTAAAGATCGATTATATTATAAAACCTACGGCTGAAACAACCAATTAAATAGTGAAAGGAGTTTATGCATGGAACTTGATGGAAAAAAAGTGGTCATTCCGGTTGAAGAAATGTTTAATACCCACGAATTCTGGTATCCCTACTATCGGCTAAAAGAGGCCGGATGCGAGGTCGTTGTTATGGGGTCCGGCAGTTCCGAAACCTACACCGGCAAGCCAGGAACCGAGGTCACGGTGGATGTAAATGCAGATCAGGTGTCGGCTTCAGAATTTGACGGCATTGTCATCCCGGGGGGATATGCACCGGATATTATGCGTCGCTACCCGAAAATGGTACAACTCGTAAGAGATTTGCATGAAACTGGTAAAGTTGTTGCCGCAATTTGTCACGCCGGTTGGATGTTGGCTTCGGCCGGCATACTTCGGAGTAAGTCTGTCACATCAGTTTCCGCCATCAAAGATGACTTGATTCATGCTGGAGCACGCTGGGTAGATCAGGAAGTCGTCGTGGACGGGAATTTAATCACAAGCCGGACGCCTGATGATTTGCCTGCATTTATGAGAGCGATAATACATGCATTACAATGAATGAACAAATTTTAGGGCCTCATTAAGAAAGTGCGTTGTTTAAACAATCCAATACAAGAAGGGTAGCTAGCATTTCGTTGGATGATGTAATGGGGTGGACACCCGCAACGGATGAATGTTTTCAACCAAGGAGTGAGGAGATCACCATGAAAATCTTAGTTGGTTATGATGGAACAAACTCGGCCAAGGAGGCATTAAATCTGGCGAAAACGCATGCGAAATTGTTTGGCGCATCTGTGGATGTCGTCACCTCGATGGAAAAAGGAACCGAGGGACAAAGAAAACAAATTGAACAAGCCGAAAAAGGCTTGGAATGGGCGAAATCATTATTTGTCGAAAGTGGTATAACCTGTAATACCCATTTGCTGATCCGGGGACTCGCACCGGGTGAGGACATCGTCGAGTTTGCCGAAGAAAATAAATCAGATGAAATTGTAATTGGTGTCAAAAGGCGGTCGAAGGTCAGTAAGCTTTTGTTAGGTTCAACTGCCCAATATGTTATCCTCCAAGCTAGATGTCCGGTGGTGTCGGTAAAATGAATGCGAAGTAAGTCCATCGGCACAATTCAGCGCCTCGGTCTGATGCCGAGGCTGGGTTCAACTATCAATACCCACTCGCTGTTGCTCCAACTTAAAATAGACGGAAGGGAAGATAGCTGATTCAAATAAGAGTCAATCGACTAGTTTGTCAGACTCTGGATCGGGGCAGGTATTAAACCACCGTGCCGAATAAACTGGTTTTCTCCCGGCCCATTGTTGACGGGGATTATAGTGGATTGCCCGAGCAATCCACCAAAAAAGGCATTTTCGCCGGCCGACTTGCCGGGGACCGGTATTAATCGTGTTGCTGTGGTCTTGTTGTTGATAACGCCGATGGCCGTTTCATCAGCAATAATTGCAGAAATGCATTCCTCGGAGGTATCTCCTGGAACGGCCACCATATCCAGTCCCACCGAACATACACTGGTGATCGCCTCCAGTTTATCGAGACCGATGTAACCTTTGCGGGCAGCTTCTGAAATATTCAGATCTTCGCTAACTGGTATAAACGCACCGCTGAGCCCCCCCACTCTAGAGCTGGCAAAAGCGCCTCCCTTTTTAACCGCATCGTTTAACAGGGCCAGCGCCGCCGTGGTTCCGGGGACACCGATGCTTATAAGTCCAAGACTTTGAAAAATTTCACCGACGCTGTCTCCCACATTCGGCGTCGGTGCCAAAGAGAGGTCAACGACGCCAAAAGGTATTTTCAGGTTGTCGGCGACTTCTCTACCAATCAGTTCTCCGACGCGCGTGACCTTATAAGCGGTTTTTTTTATCAGCTCGGAAACTTGTCCCAAGTCCATGTCTGGATTGGCTTCAAGCGCCCGATCAATTGCCTTTTTGACCACTCCCGGTCCGCTGACGCCCAAGTTAATAACGGCATCCGGCTCACCGATTCCTAAATAAGCACCGGCCATAAAAGGGATATCCTGGGGTATGTTTGCAAACACACAAAGCTTTGCACAGGCGATGCCATCTTTGTCGGCCGTTAACTTTGCGGCTTTTTTGATAATCTGACCCATGAGTAGCACGGCATCCATGTTGATGCCGGCCTTAGTGGTTGCGACATTTACCGAGGCACAAACCCGTTCAGTCGCAGCCAAGGCGTGGGGAATTGCTTCGATCAACGCATGATCTCCCCGAGCCACGCCTTTTTGGACCAGAGCTGAAAAGCCGCCGATAAAATCGACATTCACTTCCCGGGCGACGTCATTGAGGGCTTTGGAGATCTCAACCAGTTGTGACGAAGACAGGGCTGCCCCCACTGCCGCAATGGGGCTGACCGCGATTCGCTTGTTTACCACCGGAATACCGTATTTCTCACCGATACGGTCACATTCCTTCACCAAATTTTGGGCAAGATATGCAATTTTTGAATAAATTTTGTCCTTAACGCGATTTAGGCTGGCGCCAGCGCAATCCAATAAATTAATTCCCAACGTCACCGTCCGGACATCCAGATGCTCATTTTCGAGCATCTCGAGGGTTGATATGATTTCTCTATCGGTTAACATGAGTGGCCTTTCCTTGCAGAAGTCAGCGGACAGAATTCAGTGGGCGCTGAGAGCATATCTATACAATCCATTATAATTCCGCACGCGACATGGCGTTTTCTATATTCAAAATTACTTGTGCTTTGTACACTGACTAGTGTTCAGATTCTATTGATGCTTTCGAATATTTTTCGGTGTTGGATGCTGATATCCAGCGACAGAGATTGTGCTTTTTCTCTAAGATCCCGATAAAATGCCTGCTGGTCAGCATTATTGGGGATATCCACTTCGTATATCATGATATTGTCACCGGGTTCATCACCCCCCTTGAATACCGCCTGAAGATTGGTGATATTAACACCGTAACCGGCAATAACTTCACTGATACTGGCCACAAGTCCTAGACGATCTGGACCTTTGGTGGTAATGACAAAGGGTTCGGACTGCCGTTTGGTAGGTGCCCCTTCTTTTTTCAGTAGCGGCTCGATGTGCACATGCAACCCCATGGGAGTTAAATTTTTAACGAACCTCTCATGAAGATCTTCCAAACACAGGTGTTGTGGCATCGTTACAATAAAGGAACCGGAAAATTCCGTTTGCAGTATTGTTTGGCTGACGTTTTCGATATTGCAGTTCAGATCAAAGAGTATAGCGGTTACTGCCGCAACGATTCCGGGCCGGTCATGCCCCAGAACCGACAAGATGGCTTTATTCATTAAATTGACTCCGATTACGGATGCGTGATGACTTTGAATATAGAGAATCACTTTACATTGTCTATTAACCGACGCACGGACAGAACATCATTTTTCATCTATAATCAATTTTTTGTCAAGCAGTTAAACAGCCGATAGCAGGAATCAATTTTGGTCTCAGCAAAAGGCATGGGAGATCCCAACAACCGGTGGGCCAGGTTTGAGTTCAATCACATTTAAGGTTTCTTTTGTGAAGCTGGCAGTCATTGTTTTCGGCAGACAGATCGAATTTTAGTCTGAATATAATAAATTTTTCGGATTTTCTCCCGAAGAAGCCGCTCGGTAGCTGGGCCGTTTTAGACTGAACCCCGATTATTAATTGTGCTACAGTCTGGGGGCTCATGATTTACACCGATTTCTTACCCATCCGTTTCTAGGCCATTACAGTTTCATCTATTGATGGAGAGGTGACGGGGGACCAAAAGCCAATCCAGCGAATTTAAAAGCCGTAAAGTTAGGGCTCAAGGTCTTGGGGTTTAGCTCCATATCTGAACCATTTGGCTGAGTGTGCCGAACAGGCTGACTAGCAGGATAAAAAATGATCATTCAAAGTATCACGGGATTATTGGGTTTTGCCGGAATCG
>JASFFJ010000401.1:0-7287 GCA_050124355.1 Desulfobacterales bacterium
ATATTATTTACGATTCAATGTGAAAAGGAGATGGCAATGAAAGATGTTGTTATTGTTAGCGGATCGAGGACGGCGATCGGATCTTTTGGCGGTGCCTTGAAGGCAACACCGGTGGTCGAGTTGGGCGCCCTCGTAATGCGGGATGTCCTGAAACGGATCAATCTAAAACCGGTGGTTGGAGATCTGTTGAAAATTGGGATTCCCACATCCCTCAGGGATCAGGGGCGCATCACGCTTGAAAAAGAAGGCGCCGATTGGGACGACAATGCCGTGCCGGTCGAGATCGATGAAGTGATTATGGGCAACGTGCTGCAAGCGGGTCAGGGGCAAAACCCGGCTCGCCAGGCCATGATAAGAGCCGGCTTGTGTAAAGAGACGCCGGCTATGAGCATTAACAAGGTCTGTGGCTCAGGGTTGAAGGCCATTGCGTTAGGTACTGCTGCCATCATGACCGAACAGGCAGAGGTCGTTTTAGCAGGGGGTCAGGAAAACATGAGTATGGTCCCCATGGCCCTTCCCAAAGCCCGCTGGGGCTATCGCATGGAAGTCAGCGGCAGTGGCGAGGTTTCTGATCTGATGGTATTCGACGGCCTTTACGAAATCTTTTACGGGTATCACATGGGTATTACTGCCGAAAACATTGCCGAGAAATACGGTATCAACCGGCAGGAACAGGACGAACTGGCGGTGCTCAGTCATCAGCGGGCGCTAGAAGGGATTCGACAGGGGCTATTTGCCGAAGAGATCGTCCCGGTGGAGATCAAAACGCGCAAAGAAACCGTTGTGTTTGACACCGATGAGCGTCCCATGGAAACCAGTCTGGATAAGATGGCCAAATTGCGTTCGGTGTTTAAGAAAAACGGCACCGTCACCGCCGGCAACGCTTCGGGTATCAATGATGCCGCCGCGGCTGTATTGTTGATGAGTGCCGACAAGGCCGGGGATCTGGGACTGGCGCCGCAGGTGTTCATCAAAGGGTTTGCTTCCGGAGGCCTGGACCCGGCCTTCATGGGCTTGGGCCCCGTGCCGGCCGTGCGTAAGGTCTTGGACACCACCGGGATGAGCATCAACGACATCGATCTGATCGAGTTGAACGAAGCCTTTGCCGCCCAGGCCATCGGTTGCATGCGGGAGCTCGATATCTCTGTCGACAAACCCAATCCGCTTGGCAGCGGTATCTCCCTCGGGCACCCGATTGGATGCACGGGCGCCCGCCAGATGGTGACCGCAATAAACCATATGAAACGTGAGGGCCTGGCAACCGGCCTGATTACCATGTGCATCGGCGGCGGCATGGGAATGGCGATGATCGTGGAACAGGTTTAGCCCCTGGCGTTAACCTGCCGATGGCGCTGGAGATCGCCGTACCATGTTGACAATTCCGCCAAGGTCGTCCCTTGAACCCTGAGGCTTTTGGGCCAGGCAAGTGCTTTTGAAACCCCAACGGTATCTGCAAACACTTGCCTGGTCCCGCTTTGAAAAGCTCAAATAAATTGCTGATACTGCTTATTCAAATTCCACGACGGCTGTGTCAGAAAAAGATGTTCCGGCAATCACGCCTCTGATAATGGATCCGCCCTTCTGACGGGAACTGACCCGACCACGTGACATACCGTTTTCCTTTGTCGCTTCCGGTTGGATGATTTCATCTGTCTGCCGACTGGATACCAGGGTTACGGTTATACCCGGCACCGGATTATGATACTTGTCCCGGACTTCCACAATCACATCAGAAAACGAATCGCCGCCGGCCGGAAGTGTTGGGTGCATCACTCGTATCCGGCAGTTTGCCGTTTCCGGTTCGCCGGGCACAACGGTAACGTAAGCCTCGGCCAGCAGATTACCGGTGCGCGCAACCACCTTTCCTTTTCCCAGGCGGGTCGCCCGGAATATGCCGGGTTTTTCAATCAAACCGGTATCACCGATGACGTCCCAATCTACTGCGGATTGCGAAAGCTGCAAACGGTTTTCTTCCACGTCGAATCCATTGACCTGGAACGGCTGCAGCGTATCGGACTTAACCGCTACCGGATTGGGATTAAGGAAAAGACTATATAGATCGCCTGGCTTTACTTCAATGATTTCGGTCGTCATAATATCACCGCTGTATGCGATCAGCATCCCGTTGCCGGCCTTCTTTGCATTGAAAAGGCCTGTTTTTGCGTCAATCGTGCCAATATCCTGACTGACCGCCCACCGGGACGAAACCGGGATAATATTCTTACCGGGATCATAACCGATGGCTGTGAGCGCATAGGTCTTTCCTGCCATGAATTCACTTTCGGGAAGCTGGATGGCCATGGATGACAACGCTCCGGCTTCAACACGGATGGGGATTTCAGCGGTTACCGCTTCCACAGAAGCTTTGATCCGCCCGGATCCGGCTTTTTCCGATGTAAACAGGCTTTTTTCCGATTCAATTTTACCGAGTTCTTCCGGAAGGATCTGGAAGCTGGGCTCAATCGACAACCGATTACCGAATTCATCCAGCCCGTAAGTCTCGATTTGCGATTGCTGACCGGATGCGAGCACGATTTCTTTGGTTAGAGCGATAATTTCCATCAACTTTCCGGGTAAAATTTTGACAGACGCCCGTCCCGAGACTGAATTCAGGGAAGCAACAACATGACCTTGGCCTGTTTTTTGTGCCTTAAATACCGCCTCCGAAGAGAGGCTACCCAGGGTCGATTCGCCGGAAAGAGACCACATCAATTTCCCGGAGACAACATTGCCGAAGGCGTCATATACAGTAGCGGTAAACCGGGCGGTATCGCCGGCATTCATATCAACATGTTCGGGGAAGACGGCAATACGATCGGCGGGGCCGGGTTCGACGGAAATTTCTGCAACACCGGTTGCCGATTCCATACGAACCAACACATACCCTCGCCCCACTGTGGTGCCTTGAAATACGCCATCGGCGCCTATCCTACCGATGCCCCCGTTTACAGACCACACCGGTTCAATATCCAACCGATTGCCCTGGGCATCGAATCCCGTTGCTGAAAAAGCATGGCGATCGCCCGCCTTGAGGGTCATCATCGCCGGTTCAACTCTGACAGTCTCAATTTCTGACGGCACGACGGTCACATCTATTTTTGCCGATATCTTCCCAACGGTCAGATGGATATTACCTGTACCGGCGCTTCGGGCAGTGAAAACGTTTTGCGCTGACACGGTGCCCAGGTTGTTTTCGATTGTCCATAGGTAATCGGCATTGGAAATCAGATTCTCGAAGGCGTCATATACGTCAAAGGTGATCTGTTGGCTTTCTCCGGCTGTAGTATTAATTTGCTCCGGTTCCAGTACGATGGCAGCCGGTGCTCCGGGAACTACACTGATGGTGGCGGCAGCAGTGATGT
This sequence comes from Desulfobacterales bacterium, assembly GCA_050124355.1. Taxonomy (GTDB): domain Bacteria; phylum Desulfobacterota; class Desulfobacteria; order Desulfobacterales; family JAFDCJ01; genus JAFDCJ01. The sequence continues at coordinate 3,363 of JASFFJ010000401.1, forward strand.
CATTGGCGCGCACCTCGACCTTGCCAGTGCCTGCTTTCTCAGCCATCAATTTTCCGGTTGAGTCAATCTGACCGATCGGCGCTTCCATCGACCAGTCAAAATCACTGGCAACCGGGTTGCCGCCAGCGTCGAAGCCCATGGCTTTAAACTGAAATGTCGAACCGGCTGTCAATTGTTGCTCGGATGGTTTCAGTTCAATGACATGCAGTGGGCCGGTTTTGATTTCCAAGGGAACTGTCGCCACCAGATTATAAAAGATCCCAACTACCCGGCCTGTGCCAGTACGCTGCCCGGTCAGCACATTTTCCGTCGAACGTTTGGCCAGCGTGTCGTCGGAAAGCTGCCACAGCGGATTCCCATCCACCACATTGCCAAATTTATCTTCGATGATGGCTTCCAGCTTAACCGCCTGACCGGCTTCTATGGAAATGTTTTCGGGGATGATCTTTAGAAAAGACACCTCGGCGGGCACCACCTCCACCGCAGCAGAGCCTACCACATTGCCGTGGATGGCCAATAGCTTGCCTGCTAAAGCTCTTACGCCTCTGAAACGGCCATCAGCATCAATGGTCCCCAGATCGGGATTTTCAGCCTGCCAGACGATTTTTACATTGGTATCGTTGCCGAAATGATCGTATGATGCAGCGCTGAAGTTGACTTCCTCCCCTGCAACGATTTTTGCCGGATTCGGTGTAACATCGATGCGGGTTGTCTCTCCCGGTGCAACCGTAAATTCCCTGACGACCTCTAACGTTTTGCCGGTTTGCAGCTGAGTGATGGAACCGATGATATTGCCTTTGCCTACCTTTTCGGGATGCACAACGCCATTTTCATCGATGATGCCAAGTTCCGGCTGAATTTCCCATCTCTTGCTTGACGTGACCGTATTACCGAAGGCATCGAATCCAGAAAGATTTAGGACCTGGGCTGTGCCTGCCACGAACGCCAAGGGACCTTCAGGCGTTATGGCGGCACTTTCCATCTGTGCGGGTGAAACGGCCACACTGCTTTTTGCCGTCTTGTTATCAACTTCAGCGGTGATGATCGCATTTCCTGCTTTGCGAACAATTAACTTTCCGGATTTGGTTAGATCTCCGATGTCATCGCTGATCATAAATTCCGGTTGCACCTCGATATTGTTTCCAAAGCGGTCGTATCCGCTGACCTGGAACTGAACCGTTTCACCGGCAATCATATTGATGGTTGGCGGGGTCATCTCCAGCCTTGAAAGTTCGGCCGGAACAATTTCAATACCGACACCCTTTAACACATTGCCCACCTTGGCAATGATCTCTCCCGTACCGGTTTTAAGCGGTGAGAACAGGCTTTCTTGCTGATTGATCGCCCCGATAGAGGTCGTCAAGAGCCATTGGGGAGCGATGTCAAATTTGTTTTCAAAGGCGTCAACGCCCTTTGCAGACAGCGTGATGACACTGCCTGCGGTGAGCACCTTATTTTCCAAATCGAACAAAATATCAACCAGGTCACCGTGTTCGACGATGATTGGAACAGATGCCGTCGCGTCCCCACTGGTCGCCACCACGGCACCCTCGCCGGCCCGCAGCGCCGTGAAGGTACCGTCTGCTGTAATGTTTCCGATATCCCCCTCAACCTTCCATAGTATTTGGGTCGAAATCGGCAGATCCTGTGCATTGAACACGCTACCCTGAAAAATGGCTCGCGCGCCCGCCTTCAGCCCGAGCGTTGCCGGGGTCACATCCAGCCGGGCAGGTTTGCCCGGCACAATCGTAAAAGGTTGACCGACACTGAGATCCTCATACTTTGCAAGCAATATGCCGTCTCCCAATGCTTCCATCGTGACGGTTCCCTCTGGCGTAACGGCAGCGTTGTTCCCGGATATCGACCATTTCGGCACGATCGATCGACTGTTGCCGAACGCATCGTGGCCGACCGCCTTGAACCCAATGCGCTGTCCGATTTCATACGCATCCTCTTGAGGTGAAATGGTTAGACGGGAAATTTGGGTACCTTCAAGGATCACATCCTTTTCAATCCGGCCGCTTTGAATGGTTACGATGTTCTTACCGGGTGTGAATGAAAGCGTCGTCGTAAATCGGGCGTTGCCATCCTTATCAAGATTGAGGGTATCATCCGAAACACGGGTGCCTTCACTTGCTACCTTTAAATCAACCGTGTTAAATCCGGCCGCTTTTCCGTCTGCGGCAATGCCCTGAACACTGACGCCTACTTCAGATTCGGTAATTGCCTGGGGTCTATCCACTGATATCTTAAATTGTGCGACGGGCCGGGGGGTAACGGAAATATCAACGGACTGCGTAATGTTGTCGGCAGCGACCGTAATGGTAATGCGGCCGGGCTCAGCGGGCAGGGTGACGTTCGTCTGTGCTTGACCCCCGCCGTCCAAGGTCAGTGTTTCATCTGCGACCGTCACATCCGGTGCGGTCGTCGAAAGGGCAATGTCATTATATCCGGCAGATTGTCCGTCTTTGTCTGTCGCTGTTATTTTTACCCCGACGTCCGATTCGACGGTTGCCGCATCGACTTCTGCTGCAATCACAATCTTTTGGATTGCTCGTGGGACCACCTGGATTTTAACCTGTTTTTCGACACCGCCTGCCGAAAGGTTCACCAATGCGTCGCCAGGAGTGGGCGGCAATGTCAAAGAGACTTGGGCGTCGCCGCTTTCACTCAATGTTAGTTTTTCAGACCCCAACACAAGATTTTCGGTCGGAGAGGTGACAGTCACTTCATGATAACCGGCCGGTCGATCGTCGGCCGAAAGCCCCCTGATCTGCAGTTTCATCTCAGTGCCTGGATAGCCGTCGGCCTTTTCAGGCCTGGCTTCCAGAGAAACTAAAGAAACTGGTGTCACCTCAACCGTTGCTTTGCCCGATATATCACCCGATTCGGCGATGATCTCAAAATTACCAGGCTTGCTGACAGAAAACCGACCATTGCTGTCTATGGTGCCGGCCTCGCCAACCACACGCCACAAGATCTGCACATCGGGAATCTCCTTGCCGTCTTCGGCGCGCAGAACCGCTGAAAAGTCGATGGTGTCGCCGATGGCAATCACCTTATCAGCTGGACTGACCTCTACCCTATCCGGTTGCGGCTCACCACAGCCGAAAAAGGCAAACAGGCCAACGAACAAAACGATACAGACTCTATAAAAACGTAACTCTCCTATATTCTGCCTCATGCCTACCTCCTTTCTGTTGAATCAGCAACCACCAGCAGAGCTGAGGCTATGGGGAAGGTCCCTCGAAGGGGCCGTGGCACCCTGCTCTGCTGGTGATCGCTGATTATTAAAATTCTGCACGAAAAAACCCTTCTGAAAACCAGTCTCCTTTAAGCGACATTACTCGTTTATCCAATTTCTATATTAGAATTTTATTAGAAACAAATTTTCCCGTCTTAAATCGCTTTTTTTATTTAGTCCTTCAGCCAAAACCAGTAGTGGGGGTGATTCCACCAGATCAGCGCGGGAATCATCAACACCTTCGTTTTCAATCCAGCACGATATCAAGACTATCGAGGTAACATCCAAATCCTAAAAAATCGTTTTCTAACCGGAAGTTAATTGACGGCTAACATCTTCACTATATCAACGACGCATGATGCACTAAATTTTAATCACAGGTATCGGGGCGCTATCACAACGAAAGGAGGAATGCCGGATAATTATTACTCAGCAAAAAGGCGATGGTAAAAATTAACAATAGGAGGAAAAAGATGAAATCTGTTTTAAACCAATTGATGCAAAAAAAGGTGACAAAGACTTCGATTAGATTCGTTTCAGCCATTATGGCATTAATGGCCATGATTTTTATGAGTGGTACGTTTTCTTGGGCGGCAGAAAAAAGCGTTTCCGAAGAAATTCTTGATATTTTGAGGGAAAAGGGAGAAGTCAGTCAAGAGCAATACGAAGAGCTTAAGAAAA
>JASFFJ010000402.1:0-7286 GCA_050124355.1 Desulfobacterales bacterium
GGCAAAGGCTGTCACCCCTTAACAGCAGCGTTGTATCTGAAACGGAAGGAAGGGCTGGCCAGAGGTATGGACCCTATTCAGCCCCAATCCGTTTCAGCCCGGGTTCATGCGATTACCCGATTGGAAAGTTATCAGGATCAGGGGCATATTCGATGTGATTATCATGACATTGACGATTTTTCCACCATGCATATTCAATTCGCGGATGGGACCATTGCCGATATCTTCGCATCGGATATCGTTCTTGGTGGCATCCATAATTGGTTGGAAGTGGCAGCCAATAATCACCGGTCAATGTGCAATATAAACCCGAATACCTGCATGCAGACATATAACCCGGTGGACTCTCAATTCAATGACATTTATGTCGTGGAGAAAATCGGAACCAAGCAGGGGTGGTCGAATCCGGCGCCGGATGAGGATTTTATCACGGGATATCCTCGCGAAATGGAGGCTTTTTATCGAACGGTGGCCTACGATGATCCACTGGAATCTGACAGTTCGCTGGCTGCCGACGCCATTTCAACCATATTCAGCGCCTATCTGTCAGCCGAAAGAGGTGGCGCTGAAGTGCCTGTTAAAACATATTAGGTCTAGTAACTATCCGATGGGGTAACGGCCATATTTTTTGACAGCCCGCGACATTGCCATGACACATTCCGGTTTGAGATACGACGCCAGGCTGTTCCCGCTGGTGACGATATACCCGCCACCGGGGGCCACGTTTTCGATCAAGTATTTCACTTCCGCATCTGTTTCTTCAGGTGTCCCGGCTCCCAATATATTAAGATCCACATTTCCCAATAAACACACGCGATCTCCGTATTCTTTCTTTACCGCGGCAATATCCATCGCGCCCTTCTCGATTGGGTGAAACGCTGTCGCACCCAAATCGATAAACAAATCCATCACATCATTGATTCTTCCATCGCTATGTAAAATCCACGGAATAGAAACATTCTCCAATACCTTTTTGTACCGTGATACGAGGAGTTCTTCAAATACCTGAGGGGCAAACATTAATCCCGACTTATGGGCGAAATCATCCGTTGTCCAAAAAACATCAAATCCCATTTTAGATACGCGTTCCGCAACCACAACCATCCAGTCAAAATACAGGTCAAGCATTTTTTCCACCATGGCGGGTTTATCATAAAGGGCCAGGCAAAACCCTTCCAGTCCTAAGCTTAACACCACCTGGAAGAAGCCAATCCGAGTCACGAAACAGGCGGCATAATCTCCTTTGTTAGCGACGTATTCCTCTGCCTCCTGGTACAATGCATCGTCATACGGATCCGGCAGATTGATCATTGAAAGATCATCTTCGGTCTTTATCATTCCATGTCCCACAAAAGTTCTGCCGTCAATACCCGTCAGCATGTGGGCATATGTCGGGGCCCGCAAAAGATAGTTGATATTGTCCAATCCGAGACAGGCTGAGATCGCTTTTGACTCCTCAACCGTATAGGGGTTTTCTGTACGACTACTGGTACCAATGTCTTTAGCGCCATCCCATTTCAATAATTTCTGGGCTAAACCTTTGTCTACGGCCACATCGCAAAAGGGTACGTGATCCGGTTCTTCGCAATTTAGTGCCTTAATTACTCTATCTCTTGAATTCATTTGCAAATCCAACTCCTATGTAACGGGTGTTTATCAATGGTAACACCCTCTGCAACAGTAAATTCGTGATTTATGGTAACTTCCTTTTTATTCAAACACAATAAAAAATTCGAGAACCAAAGGAGATTATATTTTGCAGAGGGAAAATGTAAAATGTGAAATAGCAGCACTCAAGTAGGTATTGCCCATATTACCCTATCCATCATAAAATTCTGTTGGGCTCAAATTTTATTGACAGACAATCAGCTCACAGACATACTGGTGTAAGTTAAAAATAACTTCCTATCTTTCTGGATATTGTGGCCGGGAGCTTGAGGGGAACGGGAAGTTGGGAAGGCGCAGGGAGAAGGCCAATGTTCAATAAAAATAGCAGAGAAGGTTACCGATCCAATATAAAAGGTATCAAACAGAAAACCTTAGTATACGGCCAACAAACGTTGATGGCAGAATTAAAAATGTTAAAGGGGACTCGAATTCCAACTCACAAACACCCTCATGAGCAGACCGGGTATCTGGTGTCCGGTAGGACCCGATTGTTCATTGATGACCGGGTCCACGACTGCAGCCCGGGGGACAGTTGGTGCATTCCCGGCAATGCGGAACACGGAACGTATGCCGTTAAAGATTCGGTGGTCATCGAAATTTTCTCACCGGTTCGGGAAGATCTTCACCCCGAAACCGAGTATTCCTCATTTATTCAGTCGTGGAACAGATGAATTTAAATTAATGGACACACCTGCCATTCCCATATCTTTATCATGTTATCATTATCATGGGGACGTTGTTGACTATTATGACTAACTTTACTTTGCAAAACAGACTATTTCTAATATGAGCTCTGTTTTTACCAAATCTTCATCGAATCCAGAAATAGCTGTTTCAAATCCTCCGCACTGGCAGGCCGGGGCGATATCTTGGTAACTCGATGCTGGGGCAGAGTTGCCGCAACCATTTTATCTACGTCCTGCGGTCCATAACCCAATGCACTCAGCCCGTTTGGCATGCCAACTTTTTGCATCAGTTCCACAATTGCACTTGCAAGAATTTCTCCGGCATCCTCGGGTTCGGCGTCCGAAATGTCCTTGCCCATCAGTTTCGCGGCGTACAAATGCAATTCCGGATTGGCGGAGGCGGTGAATCTGAAAACCGCCGGTGCATTGAGTACCACTGCCATACCATGGGGGACCAGAGGTTGTGCGGGCGGATAGTCTTCCGGTACATAATCACGAACCATTCCAGATACCGGATAAGACATGCCATGGGCCAGGTGCACGCCGCCGTTTCCGAAACCAATACCGGCATATGTGGCTGCCAGTAAAACTTCACCGCGCGCTTCCATATCCAAAGGGTTTTCAACCACCCGGACGAGATTTCGAGAAATCATTTCGGCCGCGCGGGAGGCCCAGATATGGCTGATTGGATTCGATCCCTGGTAGGCGGGTCGCAGTTTGGGATGTTCGGGGGCCGGACGTTGGCTAAAGGGCAACGCTGTCAACGATTCAAGGGCATGCGTCAATTGATCCAATCCCGTGCAAGCTGTCACCATCTTGGGGAGAGAGCGGGTGTTATTGGGATCGATGATTCCTTTTACCGGCCGTAGCGCACGATGCGCAATACCCGTTTTGGCGTTCATCTCAACAAGGTCAAAAATGGTCACACCGGTTGTTTCACTGCCCGTACCGGCTGTAGTTGGAACGGCAACCAATGGTTTCAGGGGACCGGGAACCGGTGTTCCCTTTCCGATCGGTGGATTCACATAAGTCATAAAATCTGCCGGATGACTTAAATAAAGGTTAGCGGCTTTGGCGGTATCCATACTGGATCCGCCCCCGACCGCCACAAATCCGTCGAAATTTCCATCCTTAGCGAACTTAATCGCTTCTTTAAACGAGATATCCGTCGGCTCCACGCGCACTTGGTCAAACAAGGCGGCATCGATTCCGTGCTTGCGCAAAGATTCGAGTGTCACCATAACCGCTTCGCTCCCGGTTAAATTGGCATCCGTCACGACCATTACGCGACGTGATCCTTGTTCTTCCATGTCCCAACCAATTTCATTGGTAACGCCGGGACCGTATTTGATGCTGGATGTGTCCATTGAAAAGGCTGTTTCTAGTTTCATTTTATTTGCCTCCCGTTATTGTTCCAGATAAATTCAATTCGAAAATGATCTATACAGCTTGTCAATGCACTTTTTCAAGAAAATAAATTCTAAAATTCTAAATTTAATGTATTTTTAAGATGTTGAATCAATGAATAATTCTGTCGACGGTTTTGGTTTCGTTTTGAAATGTTTCGAAATATTTGACCTTGACGGGCACATTTTGGGCACAGTCCAACGATGTTTATCATTTATGAGGTTGTCTGATAAAACAGTAGCATGGCACCCGTTTATCTGGGCTCCAGAATCGAACGGTTCAGCCAAGTTGTTGGATTCACAGTTCAAGGTTGAAAAAGTCCGAATAACCTTTTATAAATAGAACCATGCCTTACTCTTGCTGAGGATTTGAAGTTGCCGGGCAATTCAGAGCACTTAAATAAAACCGGTTTTGGGTATCATAATGCCATTCTATCCACCGCATCAGATTGCGCACGAATCTCAGCAGAAATTCCTTATTGTGCCAGCGCTTTTCGATTCCTAAACAATAGGATGTAAAATCCAGGTTGTCGGGAGAAAATCCTTCGCATGCCTCAGCACAATTTCTAAAGCTGCCATAAAAGCTTTGGATTCCGCAGACGCTCAACCTGCCTACTTGGCTCGAGTCCTGTCAGCCATTAAAATTAAAAGGGACACCGGGTAAAGCCATCTGATGTCCCTGTTTTTTTATGGTGCGCCAGGCAGAATTTGAACCTGCGGCCTACGGAATGGATCTTTATCGGATGGAGACGGCTGGGGCTTGGTACCGCATCGGAAGCGGCTCTAAATGTTGTTACACATCCTCAGTCGTCACACAACCCTATCAACCAAGATCTATTGCCTGATCCGCTCTCAGAAACCGAATTCTTATCCTTTCTGAAATCACCGGATACTGACAGATTGGATAAAAAAAACTTTTCCTTTGACAGCGTCCAAGCTGAGCGATAGGATCATCGGAATCCTTCTCCGAAACTTTCTAACCCTTTGACGATAATATGATCGATGGAATACCTGCAGTTGGCTTTTTTCAAATGTGGATGAGGAATAAGTCCACTTAATAACCCTTAAATGATGGAAAGGAGGAATGTTATGTCGAGAAAATGTCAAATTTCACTGGGTAGTTTCTTAACGATCATTCTGGTTATGGGGACCTGTTTTGCGACTGTGGCTTTCGCCGCTAACGAAAAGGCAGACTACAACTTCAAGTGGCGAATGTATCAAGTCATGCCCGAAGGTGACGATCATGACAAACGTGCCAAAGCTTTCGCCCAAGAGGTTAAGGAAAGGACCGAAGGTCGCGTCGATATAACGGTGTACTCCGGCTCGGTGCTGGGCGACTGGGTGGAATGCTTCGAGTTGCTGATGCGCGGCGATCTGGAGGTCGGCCTGTCGTCGGCGCCTGACACCTTCGACCCACGGTTAATTATCTCCTACTACATGCCCTATCTGTTCACCAATACGGAGGAAGCCAAAGAAGCCATGAAACGAGGAGGCTGGGTCTACAACATGGTTGACAAGCTGTTTTTACAAAACGGCATTAAAGGTCTGGCACTGTTCCCCCAAGGCTGGGCCGGCATGACCGCAAGAGCCGAGCCGGAGGGCTGGGGTGATATGAAAGAAAACGGGATGAAAATCCGGGTGATGCCATTGAAAGCCTGTGAATTGACATGGCAACGTCTGGGCTACATCCCGGTGACAATTCCTTACAGCGAGGCTTTCAGCGCCATCTCAAGAGGGGTTGCCGACGGTCAAAGCGGCGGGCCTCCGTACCAGGGATACCAGTTTCGCGACGTTCAAAAAGTATGGATCCAGTACAACGACTACCTGGAGCCCTGGTGGTTTTTCATGAACCTGGATCTGTGGAACAAGCTGACCGAACACGATCAAAAGGTTATGATGGAAGCAGCGGAAAGACAGGTCCAAGGCCGCTGGGATTATTTTCTCAAAGAGGCAGAGGAATTCTCCCAGAAAATGGCCGATTTCGGCATGAAAGTCATTCAGCCCACCGATGCACAACTGAAAAGTTTCGCAGACGCTGTTCGCAAAGATGTCTGGCCGCAGCTGGAACCGTTGATGGGCAAAACGCTAGTGGATGAATGCAGAAGGAACGTGGGAATCCCGGTCAAATAGAATCCTGCTGTCAATTCCATAGATCTTCTTCCCCCCGAGGGGGCGCCATCGATACGACCCCTCGGGCACATCCCTTCTAATTTCTGGTGAAAAAATGAAGAAATTATTTCTGTTTATCTGGAATGGCGTGGTTCGATTGCAAAGATGGTTTCTGATCGTCGCCGGTTGTGTGATTACGGTTTTGGTCTTTATCGAAGTCTTGCTCCGCTATGTCTTTGAATCACCCCTTTTTGGCATCGAAGAATTGATCACCGTTATTGCCATGTGGCTCTATTTTATCGGGGCATCTTTAGGGGCTTATGACCGGACGCATATTAAGGCAGATGTAATTCACGTCTGGGTCAAGTCGGCAAGAGGCATGGCCATCATATACACCGTAAATAGCCTGGTTACCGTGTTTTTGTCTGCCGTCATGGCCACCTGGTGTTATGATTACTTCATTTTCGGTTTAAAGAGGATGGGCGCAACACCGGCCTTGCGCCTGCCCCTGGTGATCCCGCAGAGCGCGGTCTTTGTCGGCGCCATTTTGATGACCGTCTATTTTTTGGTCGAGTTGGTGGATAACTTTAAAAACGCCATCTCCAAAGAGCCGACCATCACGACATATTCTTCATAGGAGCTGTGAGTTATGGATGTTGTACTCAATCTCGTGATATTGATCGGGCTGCTTGTTCTGGGGGTACCCGTCCCCTTCTGCTTTATGGCAGCGGTTTTTTCTACCTTCCTCATGGGAAATTACAGTACCATGTTCATCATCTCCACCGGATTCAAGCAGGTCAATTCCATGGCCGTCCTGGCGATTCTTTTTTTCATACTCATGGGGGGGCTCATGGGTACCGGAGGGATCGCTTCACGGCTGGTGGCCATTTCGGATTCGATTTTGGGCCGCAAAAAGCATGGTCTGGGAACGGTGACGATTATCAGCTGCGCCATTTTCGGCGCCATATCCGGAACCTGCAGTGCGGCGGTTGCCTCCATCGGCAGCATCATGATTCCCAGAATGCTGGAAAGGGGATATCCACGGGGTCAGGCCACGGCGCTGGTCGCCTGCCCATCGGTTCTGGGGCAGCTCATCCCTCCCAGCGTGCCCATGGTGCTCTATGCCTGGGTTACCTGGCAATCGGTAGGCGCCTGTTTTCTATCTACGGTGGTTCCCGGACTCATCATGGTATGCCTTTACTGTTGCATGAATGCCTTTATGATCCGCAACCAACCGATAGCGGTGCTGCCCGATATTCCCACAAAGCAAAAATTGGAGGATTTCGGCAAAGCCACATTCAATGGATTCTGGGCGCTGCTCATGCCGGTGATTGTTCTGGGAGGCATCTATGGTGGGGTCTTCACCCCCACCGAAGCTGCCGGTGTAGCTGTGATCTATTGTCTTCCAATAGGATTC
>JASFFJ010000403.1:0-7219 GCA_050124355.1 Desulfobacterales bacterium
CGGCAACATCTTCCCCGGGTTTGGCTTTTCTACTCACCACGGTCGGACATTTCGGGCCGGACGGGTTCCTGGATTTCTGGAAAAAACTCAGAGACGCCAATGTTCAGGTAACCGCCAGTTGGAAAAAAGCATACTGGGGATCCTTCAGCGCTGCGTCCGAAGGAGATCGACCGATCGTGGTAAGTTATGCCAGCAGTCCCGCGGCCGAAGTTCACTTTGCAGAAAAAGCCATGGAAGAATCCCCCTCGGCGGCGGTGGTTCAAAAAGGCACCGCTTTCCGCCAGATTGAGTTTGTGGGAATATTACGGGGTACCAAAAGGGCTGATATGGCCCGTAAGCTGGTGGATTTTATGCTTGAGCGGACCTTCCAGGAAGACATCCCGCTGCAGATGTTTGTCTTTCCGGCAAATCAAACCGCTGTTTTACCTGCAGTATTTAAAAAGCATGCCAGGATTGCCGAGCATCCGGTTTTCGTATCACCCCAAGACATAGCCGCCCATCGTGAGGAATGGATAGAGGCCTGGACGGAAACCGTATTACGCTAAATTCAGAACTACTATGAAACACATCAGTTCAAAATCCTATGCTCTCCTGGCGGTCTTGCCCCTGGCGTTCCTGGCGATATTTTATTTTTATCCGCTGATAAAAATCTTAACCGTCAGCTTCGCCCTGGATGAAACCTGGGGATTCGGCAGCCTCAAAAAGTTGATCACCCGTGGAATCTATCTGCGCACATTGTGGTTTACAACATGGCAGGCGGTCGTTTCGACAATTCTGACGCTCCTGCTGGCCCTGCCCGGAGCCTATATTTTTGCCAGGTATCGATTTTGGGGAAAAGAGTTGCTGCGGTCTTTTACCACGGTGCCCTTTGTTTTGCCCACGGTGGTGGTGGCCGCCGCATTCCAATCCCTGCTGGGGCCTCATGGCCTGGCAAATGAAATCTTGATGAAATGGTTTCATCTAACTTCACCGCCCGTTGCTCTTGACCAGACCATCACACTCGTTTTAATCGCACATGTGTTCTATAATTACGCTGTTGTCGTCCGCATTGTGGGCGGGTATTGGTCCCTCCTGGAAACCCGCTTGACGGAATCAGCCAAAATGCTGGGGGCCTCCCCCGGCCAGGCTTTTTTAAAAGTGACCCTGCCGCTGCTCAGCCCCGCGATTATGGCGGCCGCCCTGCTGGTATTCATTTTTTGCTTCTCTAGCTTCGGCGTTATCCTGATTTTGGGTGGTCCTCGCTTTGCCACCATCGAAGTGGAAATCTACCGACAGGCAATTCATCTTTTTAACTTGCCGATGGCGGCCGCTTTGTCTCTTCTTCAGATTCTGTTTATGTTCGCCTTCATGTGGATATATACCCGGCTGCAGCGTAGCCAGTCACTGGCACTGAAGCCTGAGTCCAGCGCTGTTACACAAAAAAAAATTGAATCAGCGACCGATTGGCTGTTTCTGACCGCCAACGTCGGCTTCATGGTTGTTTTTCTGGGACTTCCTATGATTTCCCTTATGATACGGTCAGTTACCACCGAAAGCGGGATATCACTCGGCTTTTACAGAGCCCTGTTTGAAAACACTACACAGTCCGTGTTTTTCGTTCCGCCTGCCGATGCCGTATTCAACTCCCTCGGGTTTGCCCTGGCAGCCCTGTTGATCGCTCTGACCTTAGGCGTGCCTGCAACGTTATTTCTAGCTGGACCGTCAAACCGTGTACGATCCGTGCTGGATCCCTTGTTCATGCTGCCGTTGTCGACCTCTGCAGTTACCCTTGGTTTTGGTTTTATCATCGCTTTGGACAAACCACCGCTAAATCTGCGGACCTCTCCGATGCTGGTGCCGCTGGCTCACACCCTGGTGGCTTTTCCTTTTGTGGTACGCAGCTTATTGCCGGCCATGCGCAGTATTCCTCCCAAACTCAGAGAGACGGCTGCCATGCTGGGGGCTGGTCCCTGGAAGGCATGGCAAACTGTGGATCTGCCGATTCTGGGTCGTGCGCTGGCCGTTGCTGCGGTTTTTGCCTTCACCATCAGTTTGGGTGAATTCGGCGCTACGGTTTTCGTGGCACGGCCCCAGACACCCACCATGCCTCTGGCTATTTATCGATTTCTGGGGCAGCCGGGAGTCGTCAACTATGGCCAGGCCATGGCCATGAGCAGTATATTGATGTTGGTATCGGCGGCCGGGTTTATGCTGATAGAAAAATTCAGATCAGAGCATGGCGGAGAATTGTAAATGGCCTTGTTAGAGGTGGTTGATATAAATAAAACGTATGACGGAGATTTCACGCTTGAAAAAATAAATTTACGACTGAACACCGGAAATATTTTATGCCTTTTAGGACCTTCCGGATGCGGAAAAACATCGCTGTTGCGAATCGTTGCCGGACTGGAAAAAACCGATAAGGGCATCGTCAAATTTGACGGTCAGGACCTGTCACGGATACCCCCCCATCGCCGCGGATTCGGAATGATGTTTCAGGATTTTTCTCTTTTTCCGCATAAAAACGTGTACGATAATGTGGCATTTGCACTCCAGCTAAAAAAGAAGTCCCCAAAGCAGATACGCCGTCGCGTGCTGGAAATGCTGCATTTGGTGAGCCTTGAGGGGTTCGAGCTGCGTGATGTCAATCGGCTCTCCGGTGGCGAGTGTCAACGTGTTGCACTGGCTCGCAGCCTTGCATCCGAACCACGACTGTTGATGCTGGACGAGCCTCTGGGTTCACTGGACCGTGTCCTGCGCGAGCGCTTGTTGGTTGATCTATACCGAATCATCAAACAGATCGGCGTGACCACCCTCTACGTGACCCATGATCATGCCGAAGCGTTTACTGTGGCCGATGTCGTTGCCGTCATGAATAATGGCAGAGTGGCCCAGGTGGATAAACCGGAGACGTTATACCGTCAACCGGCCAATGAGAATGTCGCCCGGTTTTTGGGATTTCGCAACCTGGTAGAGGGCATCGTCGCTGAATCGAATGGTGTAGACACCGTGCTCGGTAGGCTGTATCCGCACAAAATCCAAGTATCTCCCGGCACCCGGGTAACCGTTTTAATACGACCCGAAGGTGCCAGAATAATCGACGCGGGTCAAGCGGTTGCTTCAAAGGAAACGACCATTTCAGGTACGGTCAAGGAACGATTGTTCAAAGGCGGTCACGTTAACCTTACGGTTCAGACGGAGCCGGCATTCTTGCTAAATTTTGACTTCACTCTTGATACCCTCCCGCCGCCAACAGGTCAAAGCATCCGGTTGGCGCTGGGACCTTCGGCGATGTTTTTGATTCCTGCTACGGAATAGCGGCGATTGATCATTGGCCTTTATTGGTTTTTTGGGATATCATGTTGAAAGGAATGTAAGGATAACTAAGTGAACAAGATCGATGTGCTGGTAATAGGGCGAAGTTGCCTGGATTATATTGGCGTCGTGAATCAATTTCCGGCTGAAAATCAAAAATTGCCGCTGGAATTTCGTTTAATCGAAGGCGGGGGGCAGGGAGGTACCTCGTCGTGTTGCATCTCTCGGCTGGGCGGCAAGGTCGCATATGTGGGAAAACTCGGTGATGATGATGAAGGCAGATTTTGCTTGAAACGTCTGGAGGACTTCGGTGTCAAAACGGATTTTGTTGAAATTGTCAAGGGCGGCAAAACCCCGGTTGCCTACGTCTTTATTACGACGCACAGCGGCGCCCGCAGCATCATCTACGAACGCAATGCGTTACCAAAAATAAAAATTGACGCTCGTTTGAAAAATTTGGTCACGCAAACCGGTATCGCATTGCTGGACCCGGAGGTCACCTACCTCGGACGGCAGTTAAAGGAAGTCGCCGGAAACAACGTCAAGGTCATTTATGATAGTGAAAGATGGCGAGACGGTATCGAGGATATCATGAATACGGCCGACTATTTCATACCCTCATCTGAATTTCTGACCGCCGATGAATTGCAGTTACACGATATTTCATTTAATCAAAAAATCCTGAGATTAAATAATATGGTAAGCGGCAATCTGATCGTTACCCATGGTGAAAAGGGTGCGTACTATGTGACTGACGATACACTTTACCATGTGGCCGCCCCAGAAATAAAGGCGGTGGATACCGTCGGCGCCGGGGATAACTTTCATGCGGCTTTTGCCATGGCCTTGGCCAAAGGCTATGATCTTCACCAGATGGTAAAATTTTCAGTGGCAGTGGCTTCCTTATCCTGCCGGGAATATGGCGGCAGAAACGGTATTCCGGTTTGGAGCCAAGCCCTGGCGGTCACCGAAAATTTACAGGTGCGGGGTGTTGAATCGATTTAGGCACCTTCTATACTTCCGGTCTATCCGGATTAGGAAAAGCATATGCAGATCAACGATGATAAAGATAAAAGAGAATTCCACATCGGGGTTGTGGGCGGCGGAAGTTGGGGAACTGCTCTGGCGAATTTGCTGGCGTCCAAAGGCTATTGTATAAATCTGTGGGTGTTTGAAAAGGAGGTCAAGGATTAAATAAAAATAACCCGATTCTTCCCCTCCTTTTTAGCGGCATATAAATTCTCGTCTGCTCTTTTGACAAACTCGGATAATCTATCTTTTTCCTGCAGCTCGCTAATCCCCATACTGGCTGTAATGTGCTCGTTTGTTTTCGCTTCGAATGAAACAGGCATTTCTGCCAGCTCTTTGCGAATTCTTTCTGCCAGCTGAACGGCACCCGGACCATCTGTTTCCGGTAAGATAGCCGCAAATTCCTCACCCCCGTAACGATAACCGGTATCCGCTTCGCGCAAAGCCCTTAGGATCACCGCGCCAGTTTTTGCGAGCACCCTGTCACCGGCCTGATGTCCATAAGTATCATTGAATCTTTTAAAATCATCGATGTCCACCATAAGCAACGCCAAAGAGCGCCGATATCGATGGGCCCGCCTTATTTCCAATTCTAAGCTTGAATAAAAATGTCTGGAATTGTAAAGCTTCGTGAGGTCGTCAGTTATACTTAACTCCTTATACTTCTTTTCACTTTTCCTGCGCTCCTGTTCAATTTGCCGCTGGGCCGTAATATCCCGGCTGAAATAAGCAAGATTTTGAATATTCCCTTGTCTGTCAAAGACCGGATACAGGGAATTTAAAAAAATAGTGCCGCCGAAATCGTCTTCAAATTGAAGCGGATCTCCGCTATCAAGCACCTGATCGATCCTGGATTTTTTTTGCTCTGCTAAAGTTGGCGGCATGATATCAAATAAGTTTTTGCGGATCATATCATCGTTGTCTGCCGAAAATCGCTTTGCCGCGATCTCATTGGCTGCCAGGATTTTGCCTTTGGTATCGATGAGTATCGCTGAATCGGTGGTGGCATTTAGAAGCGCTTTAGCGGTCTGCTCGGCATGTTGTAAAAGCCGCTGAAAATCGCGGCAGGTTGCAAGCTCCTGGGTTAATGAATTAACCAGTTCCTCTAATTCTTCATAGCTGGGTTTGAGAGGCATAAAACGATCCTGATCGAATGATATGTTCGGCGATAATTTCAGGGCTCCTGACATCAATTGGAAAAACTTCTCGGGAGGCCCTGATATATAGAAGATCTACAAAATTTGTAGTAAAGATAAGCGTAAATTCAAGATGCAATACAGTTTATCAAAAACAAATGGAACCATAAGCCAGAAAAAGGTAATATCGACGACCGTTATTTTGGTTATAGAACCGAAATGAAAAAATAAAATTCAGAACGATTCGCCAAAATTCAGTCTTATTGACGCGATTTCTGAGATTTCTACTGCATCAGATTTTACGACACATCAGTAGTTCTGAATTTTAAGACTTTAGATAAGGTCCGTATAGCATTTCACTGCACTCGGGACAAATTCCGTGGCTTAATTCATGCTCGGTATAATCCATGATGTAATGGTCAATCGAAGCCCATCGACCGTTTTCATCGCGAATCTTTTTACAATTTGAACAAATCGGTATGAAACCGCCGATGGTTTTGATTACGGCCTTTTCGAGTGCTACCAAACGCCGGTTGAGCATCTGCAGCAAGTCGATAGCCAGCCGAGGATATCTTTCTATTTCTTTGTACAGGTTCAATTTGCCCAGACAAAGCGTTTTTACATCTTCCTTGGCAACCACGGTTGCCGACCGAACCAAGTCGTCGAAAAGAGCCATTTCGCCAAAAAAGCTATGGGGGGCCAGCGTCCGTATGAGTCGCTGTTTTGTGGTACCATAGCTTTTGATCACATCAACCTTGCCGTTGATGAGGATAAAAAAGCGTCCGTCATATTCTTCCTCATTAATGATGATGTCTCCGATTTCAAAAGAAAAATATCGGCTCCTTTTGGCAAGACGCTGTAAATCCTTTTTCCGAAAATATGAAAAAATGGAGACTTTTGCTAAATAATCCTCCTTTTTCATCATTATGGGTACCTCTCAATTCGTCTGTTTCAAATCGGTTGCTTGATCTCCTTTCTGTTGCGGCATGATCCCGCTTATTATCCGTGGCTGCCGTTTAACTCTCAATTCATAAGGCACTGGCTATGCCGGTGAGAATTTAAAAGGTTCTACCGTTGCCGAGGGGCATGCTTCATGGTTCAAATTTGATCGATGCCGGCGGCTTATGAATTGAAATAAAAAATCTGCAGCTACCAGCAGTAGTGGCCCCGGTCCCATCCAGGGGCATTCTTACACCCCCCAGCTGGCGGTAGTCGCTGGTTTCAGGTTTTCCTATCATAGCTTATTGCCTTTGGCAACGTGCTTTTGGATCCGGTTAGAGCAGACAACTTACAAGATCTGCCACGAATGCGGTGTCAAAGTTGCTAAGCAATTTTTTCGGGGGAGGCTCCGTTGACATCAACAGTGTCATCGCCGATGGGGCGATTAGCCCAACATACGCCAACGATTACTCTAGAATATTCATATGTATTTCTATGCAATAAAATACATGAAATTAACACTTGAGATTCATGTAGTTTTCTATAATTCTGCATAAAAAAATCGTAACATTCTGAAAATTCATATATTTTTACGAACAGGCTATTCGGCACAAGTATTGCTGATACTAAAATAAAGTCTAAAAACTAAACATAGGTTGTTAAACTGCAAATCATAAGAGGAGCACAATAAAATGAAAAAAGTACTGCCGTTGTCAACAATAATCCTATTTTCATTCTTCTTATTTTCAGGCACTGCTTTCGCACTATCTTTGGGCAACCAAATAACCATTTACGATCAGAAAAGTAACGGTAATGGTAAT
>JASFFJ010000404.1:0-7198 GCA_050124355.1 Desulfobacterales bacterium
GCTCAGCGGAACATCAGGTCACATTTATCGAAGAAGACGAGACCCTATGTAAGGAACTTGAACAGCGCTACCATGTCCCGATTTACCAGGGCGACGGCACCAAGAAGGAATTAATGGGTCAGGTC
Organism: Desulfobacterales bacterium; assembly: GCA_050124355.1. Lineage (GTDB taxonomy): Bacteria > Desulfobacterota > Desulfobacteria > Desulfobacterales > JAFDCJ01 > JAFDCJ01. Next base: position 126 of record JASFFJ010000404.1, read on the forward strand.
GGTATTGACAACATTGATGTTGTCATCGCGGCTTTTGAAGATGATGGCCGCAACGTGATTGCGGCCCTGCAGGCCAGGCAGTTAAAACTTGAAAAAGTCATCGCGATTGTCCAAAATCATGAGTACACGCAGCTTCTGGAGCAAAACAACGTCGTGGTGGTAAACGCACCCTGGGCGACGGCAGCTATGGTGGAGAACATCCTCGACAACCCCGTGTTAGCGCAACTTTTCGAGTTTGGCATCGGCGCAGCAAGCCTTTTGGAGGTAAGCGTGCCTAACAATGCAAAGGTAAATGGCGAACTCATCAAAGATGTTGATATACCGAAAGGCTGCCTGATTGCCGCGATCATCCGGGATAACCAATTTGTGGTTCCACGCGGCAATACCAGTATCGAGGTCGATGATCGCGTCATTTTCATTGGCCCCGCCTCCGCCATAAAAAAAGCCTTCGATACATTTATGTTAAAAAAATAACGTCAAGCAAGTTACAGGACTTGAAACCTGGTTAAATAGTCTACTAGTTGAATGGTTGATTAGATTAATTATTGTATTGATTTCATGTTGTTATGATTTTTTAAGCATGAAATGTCCGATTATTTTGTAAATATGAGATAAATCCATGTTTACGAATACTTAACCATTCAACTAATCAACCAATCAACGACATCCGCAATCGGTTTTTTTACCTGGGAAATCCGGGGAAATTGGATCAGGGCACCCTAATTTAGGTGCCGTCATTTTCTATATTGGCCGAACTGATATGTTTTGACCTCAGATCAGATTGAGGGCAACTGAGCCGCCAAAAAAAGTAAACTCTAGCTATTTGATAAATACCTGGCCTGCGCCTTTCCTTTCTGCTCATCGACAAAGTAAAAGAGTACCAATCCGACGATAAAAAGAATTAGAATCGAGCCCATACTCCAGCGGGATGCAACTTGTCCAATGGATATCAGCTGCTCGGCCGTGGGCGAAGGCGGCATTAGCATTCGCCGTACGATCAAACCGACAATACCCATCAGGACCGGTCCGAGAATGGCAGCAAATTTGCCCAGCATGTTATAAAACCCGTAGTATTCTGCCGTCTGATTTTTGGGTATCAGCCGAGAATAATATGATCGGCTGAGGGCCTGAATGCCTCCCTGGACCAATCCGATTAAGGCAGCCAAAACGAAAAACTCCTCCTTGCGCGTTATCATGGTGCCCCCAACCGTGATGCACATATATATGCCGATGGCCAGATAAATGGCTTTGCGAACGCCCCAGCGTTCTCCCAGTTTTCCAAACATTAAGGCGGCCGGGAACCCCACGAATTGCACAAGCAAGAGCGCCACAATCAGATCATTGGGTTCGAATCCGAGTGACAAACCATAGTCGACGGCCATTCGGATGATGGTGTCGACGCCGTCTATGTAAAACCAGTATGCCAGCAGGAATAAAAAAACAGTTTTTAGATGGCGGACTTTTTTGAATGTGTTCACCAGTTGCCGGATACCGGCCGTAACGATACTTTCACCCCTTTTTATTGTTGCGGCCGATGTGTCTTCCGGTACCCATGCAATTGTAAAGATGGTAAACAGACCCCACCAAATCGCTACCGTCAGAAAGGAAAACCGCACTGCTGCTACGGCATCGGGCAGTCCGAATGTTTGTGGTATCAGGGTCATCAACACGTTAATGAGAAAGAGCAGGCCACCTCCCAGGTAGCCCATCGAAAAACCTAAACTGGAAACATAATCGATTCTATCTTCAGTGGTGATCGCCGGCAAAATAGCATCATAAAAAACATTGGCCCCAGAAAAACCGATCACCCCCATGACATAAACGAAAATGGCCATGGCCCATTGACCTTTGTGAACTATCAACAAGCCGGCGGTCATCAAGACACCCAGATAGGCAAAAAAAATCAGGAATTTTTTTTTAGCCGAACCTTTATCGGCAATGGCACCTATAAACGGTGCCATGAGGGCCACTAATAAGCTGGCAACTGAATTACCGAACCCAAGCTGGGCGGTGCTCATGTTGACGTCAACTCCGTAGCTCCAGTACTGCTTGAAGAAAATCGGGAAAAAGCCGGCCATGACCGTGGTGGCAAAGGCGGAATTGGCCCAATCATACATCACCCAACCCCAAATTGTTTTTTTGGATGCCAAGGGTAGATCTCCGGGAATTGAGTATTTTGGTTCCTCTGCCTGTTTTACCAATTAAAGAATTCTATCAATATTAAAGGTGCAAAGTGTTTGAGTGTTCAGTGTTCAGGGTTTCAGCAATTGATAAATTTCAAATCTCAAAACACAAATACCAAACAAATCACAATAACCAAAATTCAAAATTCCAAACAATTGGCGTTTGATTTTATTTGAATTTGTAATTTATTTGTAATTTGATGCTTGAAATTTGTTATTTTCGGCTAATCCGTGTTTAGGCCCTTTTGAGCGACAATTTTTCTTTTCCGGCTGTTGTTGTTCGCCTTAGGATTTTAATGCCGGTCGTTGGCCGCCATAATGCGCTGATGCAGTCTTTGGGCCCGCAGGCAGAAGGTTTCCAGCTTCGCATTGATGAGCTGGGGAAAGGGTGAGCCGTCGCTTTCAATGGCCAGAAACGGCAAATCATCGATATCGCTCAACACACCGCGCAGCTTCCTGTTACCCGGGTCGGTGGCAATTTTATCCTTGCTGTTCATGGCTTCATTCAGGATGGATTCTGACAGCCGGTTGGGCATGCAACCGAATGGGCCGATGGCAATCACACCGCAGGAGTGGGAGACCACCTCCGTCAAAGAGCCGCCGACGGTCAGGACAGCTTCACCGGGAAGATTTCTGGAGATGTAAGGCGCAGCGTTGCCGACGATTTTGTCCAAGTCGAGGGGCGCTGCCTGCACAAGGCCCGAAGATGACAAAATGGTTTTGATGCGCTTCTCATAGCGGGCTTGAAACTTATTGCGGATTTTAAATTTTATCTTTTCTAAAAATGTCATCTTTTCGGGATTCAGGCCGGCATCTACCATGTAATTGCAGTACAGAACCCATTCGGCGACCGGGGAGCAGACAGTGGCAAATCCCATCTCGGCCAGGCGTTCGGTTACATACTGCCGGGATAAGGCATCCCGTCGCACAAAGATTTCACCGGCCAGGGTGATGACGGGCACATCTTGCGGCGGTCGCTTCTGGGCAATACGGCGAAAGCATTCGGCGCTCCGGGCCAGTTGTCGTTCCAGATCATCGTAATCTCCTCGTTCCAGTTCGTTTAATATTTTCTGCCACTCTTCCTCGAATACCTCCATGGCGCTTGTGGTGTCTTTGGCATTGGCCAATAGCATGGAGCGAATGTCTTCGATCACATCCGATACGATCACCGCCCACCAACCCCTGCGATCAAAATCCTGGCCCATGCCGACATAGGAATTTTCCGAAGACAGGGCAAACAGGGCCACATCCGGTATCTCAAGCCGTTTAACCAGATCTTCCATAAAGATATAATACTGTCCGAAGCGGCAAGGCCCCGAACCGGTGGCAAAAAAATATACCAGAACCTCGTCATCGCGTTTGCCGTTGCCGATATAGCTGAGCAAGGTGCCGGTAGTGAGAATCAGCGGCAGGCATTCTTTGCAGGTGGTGTTGGCACGGCCCAATTTTAAGACGGCTTCGTCGGACGGTCGATGCGAAATTGCATTGAAACCATACCCTCTTATAATAGCGGCCAACGCCTCGGAACCATATTTTCCCATGGAAGGCAGCAGCATGGTCACTCTTGGATCGGTCATCGGCAGCACCGTACCATTGGAGGTGATAACGCTGGCAGTTCCATTGTTTATGACAGTCCGGGCCGGTTTAAAGGACCTCTTGGTGGCGACGATCTGTTTTTGGGCTACCAGTTTGCGGTAGGCATGAACGATGTCCAGAAACGCTTCCACCCGGGTTTCCAGACCTGCATCTGCCGTGTGGTTGTCCAATTCGAGCGTTAACGAAGGCTTGCGGTTCATGATGTCTCGAAAGTATCCAACCACAAAGGAATCCGGTCCGCAGGAAAAGTTTGTGATATAAGTTCCAAACAGCTGTGGGTGTCGTTCAACCAGACGTCCGGCTTTCATAATGAGTTTTCCCATTCCCCAATACATATGTCGTTTGGAGCGTTCTTCTTCGACGTCAAGAAAATCAAGCGGGATAGTCAGTATACCTCGTGACGCAAACTTATGGGGGATGCCCTTGTGGGCTTCTTCAACAAAGCCATTGTAGGGGCGGGAAAAAATAACCACAGCAAAATTTTCCGGCTCGGCTTCCAGCTGGGCCAGCGCCTGCCTGCCGAAGGCCTTCATTTCCGCCAGACATTCTTTTTGTTGGCGGACGGCTTTGTCAAAGGCCTGTCTAGCCTCTTTGCGATGGATGCCCATTTGAACGGCGGTCTGCACCAGGGCCTTTTGGGCATCATCCAAATTCGCGGATAGATCAATTAAGGGCGTTAAAACCCGGGTCCCTCGTTGAGCGAGTTGATCGATTTCTTTGCGAAATGTCGTCTGGAGATAAAAAGTTTCACCTTGAACCAGGGGACACACCTGGGACTGATCACTTGAATTTTTATCATTCTCAGCTGGGATTGCTTTAAAGTGGGGTAGAAAGATATAATCCGGTGGATTGTCTGAAATCAGCAGGTCGTAGAAAAAACCATGGGCCAGTTCCACCGGATAGCAAAACGATGCGTTTTGCCGGTCAATGCCTTCCTGGGAAGGATTATCGGGCATAACCAGATCGTAACCCAGTTCGGTAAAGAAATTTGAATACAGTGGGTAATAGGAGTTGACCAGAAAGCTGCGATTAATACCCACAACTCCTCGCCGTTGAACCCCTTTTTTTCGGGATCGGCGGGTCCCATATTTATTGAAAATGAGATCCTGGCGCAGCCGCACCAGGTCCAGTTTTCGAACATCGTAACTGACTTTGTGACGTAAATTGTAGTAGCGGTTGCAGGCGCCGCCAAAGGGGTGTTTTTGCCCCTCGACCTCGATCATCGCAATTTCGCAGCGCCGGTCGCATTTTTCCTTTCCACCCGGGCAGATGAAGGGCTTTTTGTAGATCACTTCACGGTCGACTAAGGCTTGCAAATCAAAATGGGTGGCTTTTAGCAAACCACTTTGAATTCGCTTTTTTACTTCAAGGGCTACGCCGAAGGCACCCATCAGTCCGGGTTCCGGTGGTACAATAATCGGCTTGCCGACCAGTGATGCCATCGCCAACGGCACTGCCTTGTTGTAGCATACACCTCCTTGCATGAATACTTTTTCACCCACCGGCCGGTTGCCTTTGACCCGATTCGAATAGTTCATGCAAATGGAGTACACCAGACCAGCGACGATGTCCTCGTGGGAAACGTTTTCATGAATGGCATTTTTGATGTCAGAAGCGATAAATGCCGCACACTGGTCATTAAAATTGGGAGGGCGTTGTCCTTTGATGGCGATATCGGCAATGTCCTCCATTTTAACACCCAGGGTTTCAAGGGCAGATTCTTCCAGAAATGATCCAGTGCCGGCCGAGCACGCTTCGTTCATGGCATAGTCGGAGGGTACCGCGTTGGTGATATAAGTATACTTTGCATCCTGTCCCCCGATTTCAAAAATCGTATCCACCTTGGGGTCAAAATATACGGCGGCTGTCGCATGGGCGATAATTTCGTTGATCACGCCGTCGGTCAGGGCATGCAACGCGGCAATTTGCCTGCCAGAGCCGGTAACTCCTAAACCGACAATAGAGATTTGGGATGGATCAATACTCTGCCGAACCTGTTCGAGAATGGCCTGATAGCATTGACGGGAAGCTCCTACGGGGTCGCCGTTGGTCCGCAGATATACGGAAGCCAGCATGGCGTCGTCTGTGTTTCGTATCAGGACTGCTTTGGTGGTGGTGGAACCGACGTCAAGACCTAACAGGCATGTGTCGGCAGCTTGAATACGCCCGGTTGCGATGGTTTTAAACTCCACCTGGTCTGCGAACTGTTGTAATGGCAACAGATTGTTAAAGGTGGCCACTTCAGTCAACAGCAGCCTGGATCGGCCCGGGTAGCGGGCTGTTTCGTTTTCCAAAGCCCACAACGCAGCTCCCAGTGCTTCAAAATAAGGGGCCTCGGGCGGCACAATCAATCCGGGAATCTCCTGTTTAAGATACTCGACCATCACCTGGTTTTGAGCCGTTCCACCGACCACCATGATATTTTTGCGATCCACCTTCTTTAGAAGTTCTAGGATTTTATTGGCCATCATCTTACAAAGGCCGGCTGTGACCTGGGATTTGGGGATTCCCTTGTTGGTGGCATGGGTGCAGTCTGACTTGCAGAACACCGAGCACCGGCCGGATACATGGTGGGCATTTTCGACGGCAGCCCATTCGGATACCTGAGCCAAGGAAACATTCATTCTGCGCAGTTGCTGCAGGAAGAATTCACCGGTGCCCGAGGCACATTTGTTGCCGGTGATGACATTGCTAATACGGCCTGAGCGGTCCAGGGCATAAACCATAAAGGTTTCCCCGCCGGCCGATACCACCGCCGGACAATCCACATCCAGAGGTTTGATATACGGGTAGGCATGCTCAACGGCTTCGGGCTCTGGAATAGATGATAGATTGATAAAATTACGGAATTTTCGACCGGTGGCAGCAATTTTATCAAATGATTCCAAGTCGAGGCGGTCAAAGGCATCCATGAGGGTTTGTTTAGGATCTCCCTCATGGCTGTAAAGGGAATATTCCAATAACTGCGGTTTTATTTTACCGTCTTGATTCGCGTTCCGTCTTTGGTCCAGTTCCAGTTGAACGATAGACAGCGTCGATGCACCTAAACACAGCCCCAATGCTTTCAGTTTGTCAGTCATCCAGATTTCCCGCCAACAGATATCGATCCAATTTTATAAACTGAGTGTTGCCAATACAAGGCCTGGAGTAGGCAATGAGTTACTTCCTAGTGATAATCAAAAATTACCGAAAAAGAAACTTTAATTTTCACTTGAAATATAAAACTAATTCCGATTGTTGTATTTGTCCATGAAAAATTTAGTTTGACATCTAAACAAGCGTTTAATACGAAGA
>JASFFJ010000405.1:0-7181 GCA_050124355.1 Desulfobacterales bacterium
CGAAGTAGGGCAGCGACAGGTCTTTCTGACCGAGGGCAAGCGGGATCTCGGTGCATCCGGCAATGATAGCCCGGGCGCCGTCGGGTTTGTTTGCCTGAAGGCCCTCGGCGGCGGCGACCAAATCCGCTGTAATCTCGCCTCTGGTGCGTGACGGTGCCGTATTTTTTATATCGTAAATTGCACTCATTATTGTGGACTGCACGGTTTCATCAGGAACCACGGTTTTTATTTTTTCGCGAGCCAGGCGTTTTTGAAACAGTCCCCCTTTGACCGTACCGGTTGTACCCAGAAGTCCAACGGTTTTTATTTGGGGATAATCCCGAATAATGTTTTCAGCCACGGCATCAAAAATAGAAATAATGGGCAAATCAACCTGCTTTTGAATTTCAGCTAAGAAAAAGTGTGCCGAGACACAGGGAATAATGATAAAATCAGCACCTGCTTTCTCAAGGGCATGACACCCCTCAACAATCATCGGTACCGGTGATGGGCCCTCTTCGACAATAGCCGCGGTTCGATCTGGCACTGCGGGATTGGAATCTATCACCACCCGGAGGTGGTCCTGATCTCTTTGAGCCGGCGTGTTTTTAATTATTTTGGCGAAGCAGTCCAAGGTTGCTTCCGGCCCCATGCCGCCGAGAAGACCAATGGTTTTTTTGCTCATCATAGTTGCTCTCAAAAAAAGGATGGAAGATATCCCTAATCTTTTTGTACGAGACTCTGAGTTGTCAAATAGCGAACCTCATCATATCGAATGACAATTTACGATTGACGATTGACGAATTGTGGATGTCGCTTCGCTCTGCTTTTTTAAAAAATAAAATAGAAAGAATTCCTTAATTCGTCACTCGTCGCTCGTCATTCGCTATTCGCATATTTAAGGTTTCTTTTTCGATTAGACCGGCCGTTTCAGCAACCGGCGGCTGGGCTGAACCTCTGAACCCTGAACCTTGAACCACTGAACCCTTCCTATAGTATCTGTTTCAGAAAATCTTTGGCCCTCTCACTTTTGGGATTGTTGAAGAACGCCTCGTATGTGCCCCGCTCGACAATCCGGCCGAAATCCATGAAAATAATTTCATCGGCGACTTCGCGGGCAAAGCCCATCTCATGGGTAACACATAGCATGGTCATCCCCTCTTTGGCCAGATCGATCATAACATCCAGAACCTCTTTGATCATCTCGGGATCCAGTGCCGAAGTAGGTTCGTCAAACATCATGTAATTAGGTTCCATGGCCAAGGAGCGGGCGATAGCTACCCGTTGCTGTTGCCCCCCGGAGAGATTGGCCGGATAAGACTGCGCTTTGTCTGGAATACCGACCCGCTCCAACAGTTCCGCGGCTTTTTTTTGGGCTTTAGCTTGCGACCACTTGCGAACCTTCATGGGAGCCAGGGAAATATTTTGCATGACCGTCATATGCGGATAAAGCTCAAATCGTTGAAATACCATACCGATATTTTCCCTCAGTTTATACAGATTTGTTTTGGGATCACTGAGTGAAACACCGTCGACAATGATTTCTCCTTCCTGATAGGGTTCCAATCCGTTGACGCAACGAAGCAAGGTACTTTTACCGGAGCCGCTCGGTCCGCAAATAACCATGGTCTGCCCCGCTTCGACGGTTTCGTTAATCTCGGACAATACCTTAAAGTCACCAAACCATTTGCTGACATTTTTTATTTCGATCATAGCAAACCCGTCTTTCTGCCTTTTTCTTCGAAATGTCTGGAAATCTTGGATCCAATAAAACAAAAGATGAAAAATATAATGGCCACAAAGCCGTAAAGCTGGATGGAGCGTACTTCCAGGTTGTCAACAATGGAGGTTCGCCGGACAAATTCCTGCAAACCAATGACAAAGGCCAGGCTAGTGTCCTGGAAAGTGACGATGGATTGGGTAATCAAACTGGGCAGCATGCGCCGGAAAGCGATGGGAACCAGGATGTAGCGGGCCGTCTGGGTGTAAGTCATTCCAGTGGAGTATGCGGCAGCGGACAGGTCTTTGCTGATGGATTGGTACCCGGCGCGAAAGATCTCACCAAAATAGGTGGCCTCGAAAATAATGAAGGCAATTACCGCCGAAAGAAAAGGATTCAGCGGTCGTCCGGCGATGATGGGCATCACAAAGTAAAACCAGAAAATGACAAGCAGTAGGGGCAAATTGCGGATAAAATTAACATAAAGAGTGATCGGCCGATAAATCCATTTATTTTTGGAGATACGTCCCAGACCCACCAGTGCCCCCAGGGCGATGCCGCCGGTCAGGGCAAAGAAACTCAGCTGCAGGGTCACCCCGAAGCCGCCCATCAAAAAGCCGATGTTACGAGCTACCGCATCAAACATGGCTACCTCCCTACCATGCCGGGTATTTTGAACCGGTTTTCAATAATGCTCATTGCTCGCACGACCGTGAGCCCCAGAACCAGATAGATCGCCATGGCGCCGGTGGTTGCCTCCAGACCATGAAACGTTTCTGCATCGATGCGATAACTCATGAAGGTCAGCTCGGCTACGCCAATGGTCATGGCCACCGACGAGTTTTTAAAAATGGTCAGAAACTCGGTGGTCAACGGCGGTGTAATGATCCGCAAGGCATAAGGGATGATTACATAGCGGTACATTTGAAATTGGGTCATCCCGGTGGACAGCACCGCCTGGTACTGATCGGCGCTGATCGATGCGAATCCGGCCCGCATATGTTCTGCTACCCGTGAAGCCGTATACAGCCCAAGGGCAAGGATGGCCACATAATAGTTGAGCCCCACAATTTGGTTGATCTGACGTCCGAAGGTTTCGCCAAATAGCATCGGTCCGGCGTAATACCAGAAAAACAGCTGAACCAGGAAGGGGATATTACGAAAAATTTCGGTATAAGCGCTGGCAAAAAAGCGCAGCCAGCGCCAGGAGGTTACCCGCAAGGTACCGATACAAATACCCCAAAAAAAAGCAATGATCCAGCCGATGAACCCTATTTTGATTGTCAACCAGAGGCCTTGCAGCAACCATATCCCGTATGGCTGCCGCCACAAGACCCCCCAGTCGAAATCGTATGCAAAACCCATCGTGTAACCCTCTGAATGACTATTTCTGTCTCTTTTCAGCCGTTTTGATACTCGTAACGAAAATCTTAACTAATTTAATGGAGTACTGGAGTGGTGGAGTATAGGAGTGTTGAAAAAAGTGGCATCAATCCTTTGGTTATTACTGCAACACTCCAGTACTCCAACTTGTCGCGCCAAAGTCACACCTCAGCGTGACGAAGGGGGATACTCCGAAATTAATTGAAATAACAGAGTACCAAAATTTTAGGCACTTTAGGCAGTCTAAACTTTAGGCATTTCATTTCTTCCACCATTCGTCCGCGATGGGATATACCATCATTTCAAGATAAGCTTTATAGGCGTCAGACATGGGAATCGGCACGACGCCATTGGGACCCATCCATTTTTCGTATAACTCCTGGAATTTGCCCGTGTGAATGGACCAGATGATGGTGTTGTTGACAAAATCCCTGAAGTCGGAGTTGCCCTCTCTCATGATATAGGCATAGGGCTCGTAGGCGATGGCAAAGTCCACAGTCATCCATTTGTCCGGATCCTGGTCCTTCATGCGCAATCCTTCCAGCAGACTGCGATCGGTGGAGTAAGCTTCGATTTTACCGCTTTTGAGAGCCAACATGCCCTGAGGGTGGGTTTCGGTGACGACGATATCCTTGGGACTGAACTTCCCGTCACTGGCCAATTTTTCAACTGCTCTGAGGTTTGTGGTTGCTCGGGCGGCGCCGACCCGTTTGCCGTTTAGGTCCTCAAGGGTTCGAATGCCGCTGTCTTTGGCCACCAGAAAGGTTGTTTCGGAAAAGAAAAAGATCATGCTGAAATCGGCCTGATCCTCGCGTTTCTGGGTATAGGTCGTCGAACCCATTTCAACATCAATGGTGCCGTTGACCACCATGGGAATACGGGTTTTGGGTGTCACGGTAAAGGGCACGATTTCAATTGTTTTACCAAATCGCATACCACGATATTTGGCCAGCTCATTGGCCATGTCCACCGAGAATCCAACGTGTTTGCCAACTTTGGGGTCAACGAAGGCAAAGGGGATCGACCCTTCTCTGAATCCCAGTTTGATCTTACCGGTTTCCTCGATTTGATCCATGGTTTTGTCCGCCAAAACCGGGACGGCCAGAAGGGTTGCGGTCATAACGACGGCCAGCCCTATACTCAATAATTTTTTCATCACATCCTCCTTTTGTTGTGCAGCTGGCTAGATGAAAAGCTTGCTGCAGGTTAAAGATACAAATGCTACCTATTTTATCTTATTCGTTTAGTAGGCTTGGAGCTGGGAGGCTGGAAAGCTTGGAGGCTCATAAAATTTTCATTATTTTAGCATTCCGGCCTTCTGGCGTCCCAGTCAACAAACATAATAAGGCCATCTTTTAATTTCAATCACCAATAACACTGCTATTTGATGTAAATGCCGGTAATCTATTTAATGCCCGCAAATTTTCAAAAAAAAGTCTGACTGTCAATGATTTCTTTTACCTGATAATTTTATGGCAACTATTCGATGATCCGGACGAGCCGGTTGTATTAATGTATAATGCCCGTTTTATCGAGTATTGAAAATTGAGGATTGCCAATTTAATATTGAATGGTTAAAAGATAGCGAAATCATGATCTCTTTAATACGAGCTGGTTGGACTTTTTCAACGCTGAACGTTGAGCCCCCTGGCCCAGACCTGACTTTACATTGCTCAATTAATTAGAATCATATTTGGGAACCTGACACGGGCTGTAATATGATCTCATGAGTCGCACCAGTTCGGGCTGAACCTCTCAACTTAGATGCAATTTCAGGGCTCCTGACCCCAATTGGAAAAACTTCTCGGGAGGCCCCGATATCTAAAGAACCTAAAAAATTTGTAGTAAAAATAAATGGAACGATATGGGACGATAACCCAGAAAAAGGTATTATCGAGGTCCTTTATATTAGTTAGAGACCTGAAATTAAAAAAATTCAGAACGATTCACCCAAAATCAGTTTTATTGACGCGATTTCTGACGTTTCTGTTGCATCCGATTCTACGACACATCAGTAGTTCTGAATTTACCATCACAGATCTAAATGACAGAAAATAGTACCAACAAGCCACCATCAAACATCGATTCGGCCGAGATCGCCAAATTCGAGGCCATGGCGCCGATCTGGTGGGATAAAAAAGGTGCCTTTAAAGCCCTGCACGATATTAATGTACTAAGGGTCGACTATATCGATCAGCATGCTCCGCTGGCCGGCAAACGGGTGTTGGACGTGGGTTGTGGCGGCGGGATCCTTTCTGAAGCCATGGCGGCCTTGGGGGCTGAGGTGACGGGAATCGATATGGGGAAATCACCGCTGGCGGTTGCTAAATTGCATCTGGCGAATTCCGGTCTCTCGGTGGATTATCAGCATGCAACGGCTGAAGAATTTTCAGAAGTCCATCCGCACGACTTTGATGTGGTCACCTGCCTGGAATTGCTGGAACATGTTCCCGAACCGTCTTCGGTGGTGTCGGCCTGCAAAAAGTTGGTCAAGCCCGGCGGCCATGTATTTTTCGCCACCCTTAACCGTAACCCGAAGTCTTTTCTGTTTGCCATCATCGCGGCTGAATACATTCTGGGTTTGGTGCAAAAAGGCACCCATAGATACAGCAAGTTTATCAAGCCATCTGAGCTTGAGCAATGGGCAACAGCCGCCGGCTTGACTTGTCAGAATCTGACGGGATTGCACTACAACCCCTTTCTACGCAAATACTCCCTGGGCGGCAATACCCACGTCAATTACCTGATGCATTTTCGTAAGATCCAATCGGAACCTAAGGAATCATCTGTCCGAAACCTTTGATACTGACGTAAAAAAAAGCTATCAATGGCATTAATTCTTTTTACACAATTGAGAAAATCCGATAGACCAGAGTTCAGTATTGTAATTAATTTATACTACGAATCTGGAATTGAGAAATGGAAATAGACAATGAAAACTAAACATATACGGAATATACTGATTGTTTTTATCTCACTATCCTTGTTGTCGAGCTGTGGGGAGACATCAAAGAAGGTGACGACCTCCAAAATCCAAGTCAGCCCGACGGAGGGTGAGGATTTTTCATCCGATACTTATTACAAAGAGTATGAGACTAAGACCGGCAAGACGATTATAATATCGGTAACACACCCAGTCGGTCAAAGTCTTAGCACTATCGAAATTAGCACCAAGGACTTTAAACACAATTATACGGAAATATATGAAAACAGGGATCCCATTTCGGATGTATTGATAGGTGACCTTGACGGTAACGGTTTTGATGAAATTTACATCATCACGACTTCAGTTGGTTCTGGTAGTTACGGAACCGTATTGGGATTTGCTTCAAATAAGGACAAGAGCCTCTCAATGATTAATTTTCCAAAAATACAAGCGGGAGACCAAAATTTCGAGGGTTATATGGGTCACGATACCTTCAAGATAGAAAATCAAAAGCTTGTAAGAATTTTCCCCGTATATAACAAAGGCGATACCAATCAAAATCCAACCGGCAAGACACGAAAACTCGTTTATGGTTTATTTCCGGGAGAAGCGATGTGGCAATTAAGGGTCGAGAGTTTAGAAACTCTGAATAGCCTATTAGAAGAAGGTCGCATTAAAAAGTGACAAATTGAAATTTTGTTTGGGATGAGCAAAATAAGTTTTTAGCAAATTCCTATTTTTTCATCCAGCCGGATAAAGCATTTAATAAAATGTCCAGCAGCTTATGTGCTTTATCTTTTATCCTTCTGCCGATAAGCCGTTAATCCAAAGCTCAGATTCACTCAAATCAAGCTCATCATTCCAAACAATTCCGTAGCCATGTTTATCCACGTCACGGGCGACGATTTTTTCCAGTTCCGCAGACCTTTTTTCATTAAAGTCAACTTGGCTTAAGATGATTAATTTCTTGAATTATACATATATATGCAACGCTGTTATGTATAATGGAGGGAATGCCATGAATCCGTTCCAATATGGTCAGGTCGTAAAAAAAACAGACTTTTGTAAACGACCGAGGTTGGAAAAAGAATTGACTGCCAATATCCGCAAAGGACAAAATGTCTACATCCAGGGGGAACGGAGAATCGGAAAAACTTCACTGATCTGGGAGAC
>JASFFJ010000406.1:0-7158 GCA_050124355.1 Desulfobacterales bacterium
TTAGCGGACCCCCTTTCGTCCCCCATCCTGTCGCTTGTGTTTTCATAGCCGTTAAACCAATACCGGCTTTGTAACATTCGTCAACAGCCTTTTTCATTTTCTCGGAGTACATGACTCTAAAATTGTACGTAAACATAATGCCATCAATCCAACCCAGTTTGGTTGCACCAAGCAAGCATTCTTCCATATTTGAGTGGGTGCTGAAACCGAAAAAACGAATTTTACCCCGGGATTTTGATTCATCAGCCCAAACCTTGATTTGTTTATCGGCCTCATACGAGTGTGATATGCCGTGAAGGAAATACAAATCGATATATGATGTATTCATCTTCTGAAGAGAATTATTGAGGGATTTTGTCATATACGGTGGATCTGATGTATCGGATTTAGTAACTAAAAATACCTTCTCTCGATCCTCTGGGAATTTTTCAAAATACTTCCCAATACCCGCCTCGCTCTGTCCACCTCCATATCCTGGCGATGTATCCCAGTAGGTCACCCCCATATTCAGGGCTTGTTTCATCAAGAGTAGATTTGACCAGTGAAAGGCCCCACCTAAACTGAGAATAGATACATTCACTCCCGTCTTTCCAAAGGGTCCGATTGGGAAGACATTAAGCGAAGATCCATTTGTACCAGAGGTTTCTTGCGCCGTTGCTATGGACTCAATCGGGGGTAAAATCGATCCGATGCCAACTGCGCCTGCTGTTTTTAGAAAATCTCGTCGTGAAAAATTCCCTTGTTTTTCGGACATACTTGAAGCCTCCTTGATTGACAAACGCGGATTGAAAATTAAAAATATGGGATTTCATGTCAAGAATTTTTCTGGCTGGCCGGTGGAATCGTATTCACACCCAAAACCAACAAAAAAAACTGATAATTTTTGACTTAAGTCAATTTCTTTCTCCAATAAATAGTGTACCACATTGTAACATTATACATTTTTTATTCCATATCGAAGCTAGATCTGTTTCTAAATCTCTGATGTTATTAGTCCTTGCCCCGAATCCTAATTATAGCTTCCGTTGGAATAAAATCTGACTTATGCTAATCTTTAACCTACGATCAAATAAAATCCAATGGAGCGCACTCTCAAATTGTGCCGGCCTTGCTTCTAAGATAATTTTGTTTTGTTCTTTTAGGAGCTTGATCCACTTGTTAAATTAGAAAGCCTGACCTGTTTTTGAGTTGTTTATTGTCAACAATTAGTGCGAATCGCATCTGTCGAATTCTTTTCAGTGAATCTGAGCTGCTCCTAATCCAAATTGGTCAAAGGCTATATTTTCTGGTTTTATCATAAAAAATTTGTAGAAAGGAGGAGGCCATGGCGGCTGGAATTTTAATAAAGCGAGTCATGAAGGGAGGTGGGGATGCCAAGGTGCTTATGCCTCACCTAATAGAATTGAGAGCTCTGGCAGTCAGACAGCCAGGATACATCTCTGGTGAATCATTTTTTAACTTAGAGAACCCGGAGGAATGTTTGGTAATAAGCAGGTGGACAGATTTAGAGCATTGGAAGAGATGGATGCAGGACCCGCGTCGTATCGAGTTAGATGAAAATATGGAGAAACAGCATGGAGCCAAAACAGAGTTCAGTGTTTATGGTATAGGCCTCTGGTAATGCCATTACGAAAAGGAATCGGCCTGACGGCACAGTAAGAAGTTGAAAATCTACTGAGACAATCTTAAGAGTCCTTTTTTATTATTTTTCCCATTTTAGCCTATTATAAATTCGGATACTTGCGTGCAACATTAACCCAAGTTATAGGTATCTCGGCAGTCTCGCTATAAATGTTCACGATTGACAGCCCAATACCCTATTTAACACCGATATAGATTCCCCTATCTGCTCTTTTGACCTTCCCCTGTTTGTATGTTCGCTGGAGAATATTCCTGACCTTATTTTGATCTAAGCCGGTCTTTTTCATCAAGGTGGCAGTATTGACGCCCTTCCTTGATCTATTGATGATATCCAAAACCTGATCGGTAGCGGTGACCCTAAAGTATGTTGGAAAAACTTCGCAAGACTGACAGATCTTCATCTTCTCTTTCCAGTTTTTCTGAACAGAACCTTCACAAATAGTTCCGTTTATAAACCAGCAAAAATTACCAGCCTTAAACTCCCAGGCCGGACAGTGTTTCTTTTGGATAGGTGAACAAACGGATTGAAGCTGATGTAATTAAAAGATTTTTATTGATAACGGCTCAATTGAACCGCTGCCATTACTAAAGATGCCGGTGATTGACGCATATGCAACTATTCAATGGATCTTTGATACATCAGAGCAACTGGACGGATAAGGGTTTCCGTTTGATTGCCCTCACATGGTATTTTGTCAAAAGAATTATCATTAAATGTGAAGGTCAAGTGGCTATAAAGCGACGAATAAATCTCTCAATCAATAAAAATCAAATCCCCGCCAAAACTCATGGCTGAACAATTGTCCGGCTGGTGTGAGATTGTAAATGGCGTCCGCCGCCATGAGAGCCACGGCGTTGGTCCAGGTAAGCTTATCTTCAGGCCAGATGATCATCTCGGGATAAGTGAAACCGCACCAATAAGAGCCGTCATCATACCGTCGATCGGCAATCCAGCTAAATATAATTTTAGCAAGTTCACGGTTTCCCATTGCCGCCAGCGCAATAACCAACTCAGATGTCTCTGCCAGTGTCACCCACGGTTCGTCGGAAACGCACCGAACGCCCCGGTCCTCGATCATATATTTGCCCCAGTATCTGTCGATTCGCTTTTGTGCATCAGCGCCGGTTAAGGCACCGACAAGAATCGGGTAAAACCAGTACATTGAATATCGAGATTTTGCGATGTTGAACAGATGGGGTTTATACCGAATGGCATCTCCTAACTTGATAAGGGCTTTTTTCCATTTTGGTGCAGGGCATCCGAGTATTTGGGCGATGGCCAGGGCACATTTTAGGCTCATGTAAATAGAGCTCGACCCGGTTAGCAGCGCCATTGGATCCACCCGGCCTTCAGGGCTGATGGCCCAGTGAACCTCGCCTTCATGAGTTTGAAGATCCAAGGCAAAATCGACGGCTGCCGACACAGTGGGCCACATGCGCTCAATAAAATCAACATCTGCGGTGATGAGATAGTAATGAAATACGCCTACGGCAATGTATGAAGACAGGTTGGCATCCCGGGTCGTGTCTGCGGGCGCACCCTGCATATATGCCGAATACCAGCAGCCGTCTTCGAGCTGCATCCGTGCCGACCATTCAAAAGCCCGCCGGGCCTCGCATAGATAACCACCGGTACTGAGCCCCATGGCGGATTCAACATGATCCCAGGGATCTGTTTTTTGACCCGCACACCAAGGGATCTCCCCACTGGGCAATTGGGTTTTTGCAATCAGGCGGCAAACGGCATCGATATTGATCGAAAGGTCCGATACCGATTTTCTTATCGAGGTCTCGGATTCCATCCAGAATTTCCTTTGCGATTTAAAAGGAACCTATAATAATTGAAATAAAAAATTAAGCGTAAATTTACGATATGTCAGAAGTGCTCAATTTTTGGGACGTGAATCACGTGATATTTGCTCAAGTCGATTTTATTAAGCTGTTATCAATATAGATAATTAAAAACATAATCAAGAGGCAATTTCCCCTAAATATCTTTTGACAAAGTTCAGGGCTCCTGACCTTAGCCGGATATGCTTCTTGGAAGACCCCGATAATAACGGAACTTACCAAAATTGTGGAAAAATTAAGCGTAAATTTACGGCATTTCAGTAGTTCTGAATTTTCAGCCTTGACTTTGTTAATTTCTTTGTTTAGGGTATCTCATAAGGTCAACATCTCCTAAATACTTCATTATTTTCTCTTAGCAGACTCAGAACCACTTGGTGGCAGCGGGCGTAAAATCATAAAACATCCGCTGCCGGAATTGGAACCCCAATGGCGCTGATATCCCGGCGCACAGGAAAGGAGGTAAAAATGGCTGATAGTGTTTACAAAGTTATTCAACTAGTGGGAAGCAGCGATAATTCCTGGGAAGAAGCTGCAAAAAACGCGGTCGAAAGAGCCAGCCAATCCCTTCGCGACTTGCGAGTTGCGGAGATTGCCAAGCTTGACATGAAAGTGGAAAATGGCAAAGTGGCATCCTACCGCGCCCGAGTGAACCTTTCGTTCAAATACGGCGGCGGCGAATAGCCCTTCCGGTGTGATCCTGCCCAAAACAGACCTCGTAATATTATTTGGTAAAAGGCGAGGTCTGTCGTTCCGGTGATCTGAGCCAGATGTTGATGCCGTTGGACCAAGCTGGGCGGTCACCGCAACAAGACATTACAATCTCAAACCTGGTTAATTAGCTTGCTGGTCGATCAGAATAAACCATATCTCTCCCATCTTCCGCAGGTGGATACGGATTTGCCCTCCGTATTTGATTCTAAAATAGTATTGCTCTACAGATAGGCTACCCCCTTTAGCCCCTTGCCTTATCATCCGCTGCGTACTATGTTGGGCGTTAAGGTCAAAATTATTCATCCACCGAGATTGCGTCATTATTTCAGTATTTTGTACGTCGTCTGAGTATTTGCGATTTGGGAATTTTACAACTTATCCGGCAAATCTAATCGCGCGAAGGAACCCCATGGCAAGTGTAAAGGAACACTATGACAACCTGCTGGCGTCTTGCTATTCATGGATGTGTGGCGGATCTGATTTAAAATTAAAAGAAAATCGAGCATTTTTCCAAGATCACGGTATTCGGCCGGTGCTTTCGGCAGCGGCAGTGGATTTAGGAGCCGGATCGGGTTTTCAAGCGATCCCATTGGCAGAGGCAGGCTTTGAGGTCACCGCAATTGATGTCAGCAGCGAACTTTTGGCGCAACTAAATAAAACCGCCGGGAAGTTACCCATTAGAACGGTACAGGCTGATCTTCTCAATTTTACCGAATACAGCCCTGAAAAAATCGAACTCATTGTCTGCATGGGCGACACCCTCACCCACCTGAACGTCCTGGCGGACGTCAAAAAACTCATTCATCGGGTTTATGGGGCATTGACGCAAGGGGGCCTTTTGATTCTGGGTTTTAGGGATATGACGGTCGAATTGACCCAGCTGGCTCGTTTCATCCCGGTCAGAAGTGATTACAAAAGAATTTTTACCTGCTTTCTGGAATATGAAAAAAACCATGTTAAGGTCCATGATATTGTATATGAAATGACGGATGACCAATGGAAAATGAAAAAAAGTTATTTCAGAAAATTACGTATTTCTTCCCAGTGGGTAAGAGAACGCCTGTCAAAGGCCGGCTTTCAGATTGAAAAGATCGATACGGCAAAGGGGATGATAACGATTTTTGCACGGAAAGTGAAACAAAACACATGAACGTCCAACGCTTACAAAGTTTTGTGTCACATAAGGGTTCGCCGCAATTTTTTAGCAACCAATAACGAGATCTAAATTATTCATTTGATATTTTCCAGCCGATAGGATAACCAAAATACGAGTCGGTGCTTTCCGGGGGGAACTCTGAATGACGTTAAGGGGGTAGACGAACGTCATGGTCATAAAAAAAGGATTGAGAAAAACGACCTTTCCGAAGCTTCGATTGATAATCGCTTAATATGATGGGCCGCATACAATTTGTCACGACCCTTGCGCATCGATCCTATCAGACACCGTCGAAATCTGGCCGGCTAACAGCAGGACAAGCTGGATCGGCGAATTACCGGTCTTCGAGCTTCTTCGCTTTAGCTATCTGATATTAATCCAGTAAGTTCTTCCATTTATCGAAGACTAAGCATCAATGATGACGGATAATATCCAATACGCCTGCCTGATAATATATCTGCTGGCATTGGTGTCTCTATTCATCTATGGCATGAATTGCTATTTGTTGATGATATTCTATTTTCTAAAAAGCCCTAAGGCCCGCAAACAGCATCAGGAGATCAAGGAAAAGTATTTTAGGGACGTACCCCCAAAAGACTGGCCTGTAGTGACCATTCAGTTGCCTATATTCAATGAACGCTATGTGGTTAAACGGCTGATTCAAACAGTTTGCCGGTTTGATTACCCCATAGAGCTGCTTGAAATTCAGATTCTGGATGACTCCACCGATGATACCGCTGACATCGCCAAGGCTACGGCCGAAGAAATGAGGCGGCAGGGCTTCGATATCGGCTATATTCACCGCGATGATCGCATCGGCTTTAAAGCCGGTGCCCTCAAAGAGGGGCTCAAAATTGCCAAAGGAGAGCTTGTGGCAATATTTGATGCTGATTTTATTCCACACTCCAGCTTTTTAAAGGAAACGATTCCTTATTTTGTCCGCCCTGAAATCGGAATGCTCCAGGCTCGCTGGGGACATATCAACAGTGATTACTCGCTGCTGACGAAAGCCCAATCAATGGGAATCGACGGACATTTTGGTATTGAGCAGGCGGCCCGCGCATGGAGCGGTTTTTTTATGAATTTCAATGGTACCGCTGGCATTTGGCGCAAAACGACCATCGAAGATGCCGGGGGCTGGCAGGCTGACACCCTTACCGAGGATCTGGATCTGAGTTACCGCGCCCAACTGAGAGGCTGGAAATTAAAATTTGTATCGGATGTCATCTGCCCGGCGGAAATTCCGGTTACGATTAATGCCTTTAAATCCCAGCAGCATCGCTGGGCCAAGGGATCGATTCAAACCGCCAAGAAAAATCTCGGCCGGCTGTTCAAGTCAGACCTATCACCTTTGGTTAAATTTCAAGCGTTTATGCATTTAACCCACTATATGGTCCATCCCATGATGCTTCTGGTCGTGCTGACCTCTATACCAATGCTGTATTCACAATGGTTCTTTGATAGTCTCGCTTATCCGATCATGATCTTCACCCTGCTCTGCCTGGCGACCTGCGGGCCGTCTTCGATGTACTTGTTCTCACAAAGAGTTCTGTATCAAGATTGGAAAAGCCGCATCAAGGTCCTGCCTTTCTTGATGTGCCTTGGAACCGGAATTGCGGTGAACAACACCAAAGCCGTTCTGGAAGCATTTTTAAATATTGATAGCGGCTTTATCCGCACGCCCAAATACGGCATCAAAAAAAGAGAGGACAGTTGGAAAAGCAAACATTATTCAATCCCTTTAAACACGATATCCATATTAGAATTTTTTCTGGGGCTCTACTCATTGTTCGGGCTGA
>JASFFJ010000407.1:0-7154 GCA_050124355.1 Desulfobacterales bacterium
ATTTCTCCTGGCATTTATCATAACCTGGATTGTAAACCTGCTGGTGGGTCGCAAAGACACGGCGATGAGACGGCAACTTAAACTGTTTGTTGCCTGGCCGGTCCGCTTTCTGCTGTGGCTGTTGCTGGAACGGGTAGGGCTGTCTTTTATCGGTATGTCGTTGAGCATCCGTACCATTTTTAAAGTGGATCCGTTGCTTCCGTTTGTGATGACCTGGACGGCCATCCGGATGGTTGATCTCATCGTTTTCTGGTGGGAAGAGCGGCTGAGACGCAGCGAGCGGGAAGACGCTATCGTCCTGCTGCGTCCGGCCCGAACAGCGATTCGGGTGACCTTGATAATCGCTGCTGTGCTTTTCTGGCTGGACAATATCGGCCTTAAGGTCAGCACCCTTCTGGCAGGTCTCGGTGTGGGGGGGCTGGCAGTCGCTCTGGCCGCCCAGGACACATTGAAGAACTTGCTGGGCAGCATCATGATTCTGCTGGATAAACCCTATAAGGTCGGCCAGCGGATTATCGCCAAAGGGCACGACGGGATCGTGGAAGAAATCGGACTGCGATCGACTAGAATCAGGCTGCTGACCGGGCACCAGACAGCGATTCCCAACGAGGAGATGGCTAAAATCGATATTGAAAACATCGGCCAGCGCCCCCATATCAGAAGGAAGACCAATATTGGCATTACCTATGACACCCCACCGGAAAAAATTGAAAAAGCGGTGGAACTCATCCTAAAGATCCTGGAAAACCATGAGGGGATGGATCCGGAGTTTCCGCCCCGGGCCTATTTTAGCGAATACAATCCGTATTCTTTGAATATTTTAGTACTTTATTGGTATCACCCGGCGGACTATTGGGAGTATATGGAATTCAGTCAGGGGGTGAATCTGCAAATTGCACGGGAATTTCAGAAAGAAGGCATCAAGTTCGCCTTTCCGACCTCGACCACGTATCTGAGCCAGGCGGATGGCCAGCCGCTGTCGGTTAATCTGGGTGGAAACTTGTCTGTCGATCGAGAAAGGATTTAATTGGGCCTCACGCTTCGACGCAACGCTAAAAAAATGGGTCTCACGCAACGGCGCTACGACGCAACGAAACGAAAAAAAATTCTTAGAGTTATAAGAACGAAACGTAGCGGCGTGGCGGTGTGGCGTGAAACATTTTTACCTCACGCAACGGCGCTACGACGCAACGAACGAACAAAAAATTCTTAGAGTTATAAAAACGAAACGTAGCGGCGTGGCGGCGTAGCGTGAAACATTTAAACCTCACGCAACGAGGCGACGACGCCACGAGAAATACATGAAAAAAGGAGGTATTGTCATGGAGACACGAAACACGTTACGTTATTTGACCGGCCTATTGGTATTGGGCTCCCTGGCCTTTATCGGCTGTGCGCAATTTCAGCATAAAATGCCCGAAGCGTTGCCTTTTACGGATCGCACCCAGACGAAAACCGACGGCGACATACGCGTAACCGTAGCGGTCCCCAGCGCCGAGGAAAGCCAGCAAATATTTGGCTTCCCATTGGCTTCTAAAAACATTCAGCCGGTGTGGCTGGAGGTCGAAAATAACAGCGATACTGCGTTTTTTCTCTGGCACATTGCCATGGATCCGGATCTTTATTCCACCGGAGAAGTCGCCTGGCAGTTTCAATCCAGTCTTTACACAAAGAATTCTAAAAAAATTATTTACAATTTGTTCCGTGATAACGCAATCGATTGGTTCTTTAAACCCGGCACCACCAACGCGGGATTTGTCTATACCAACCTGAAGATGGGAACCAAGGCGGTATTGGTAAGGCTGTTTGGTGAGAAAAATGTCAAAGAGGTTGCGTTTTTTGTGGAGGTGCCCGGTCTGAAGGCCGATCATCACCGGCTCGATCCCTATACCCTTTATGCCGAAAAGGACATGATCGACCTGGATGATGACGGTTTGCGTCAGGCGCTTAAGGACCTGCCTTGCTGCATGACCAACAAGGATGGCAGTGGCAAAAGTGACCCGCTCAACATCATTGTGATTGGTCCGGAAGAAGAAATATGGCCGGCCTTCATTACCCGTGGCTGGGATGAATCCGAGGTTATCCACGGTGCGTCATTGGGCAAAACCATCGCATCATCGTTATTCGGCAGGCGCTACCGCTACTCACCCATGAGTGCGCTTTACTTCTATGGCCGACCCCAGGACATCGGTCTTCAGAAAGCACGCCAAACCGTTGACGAGCGCAATCACCTGCGTCTGTGGCTCAGTCCGATGCGCTACCAGGGGATGCCGGTCTGGGTCGGCCAGATCAGTCGCGATATCGGGGTCAAGCTGACCACCAAGTCGCCCACCCTGACCACCCATGAAATCGATCCCGATGTTGATGAAGCCCGGGACTATCTTATCCAGGATTTGGTGGAGTCCCAGAAGGTGGCCAAAATAGGATTTGTCGGCGGTGTCGGTGAAACCAAGCCGGACAATCCGCGTTACAACCTGACAGCTTCTCCATACTGGACAGATGGATTACGGGTGGTTTTTGTATTCAGCGATGCGTCGACAGCTCTCGATGAACTCGAATTTTTTGACTGGAAGAGACTTGAGGAAAAGTATGAATAGAGGACAGCGATTGGGAGGTATGAGCTAGGGCTAGGGACTAAGGGTTTCAGTGTTCAGGTTTCAGGATTAGCGACGGGTCTTCCTGATCCGCCTGCGGCGGAACACCTGACACCTATACCTAGCTTCACCAGAAAACCAACGTTCTTAGTCTAATAGCTACGGCCTAATTAGTGAGAACGCTTCATTCCAGACAGGAGGTGAATACCATGATATCCAACCACCCATCCCATCGCGTTTTGCTAGTATTTTTTCTAACCGTGATGTTTTTTTTAATCGCCCAGACCCTCAGTTATGCCGCCAAAAAAAGCAAGAAAAAAGGATTTGTGATGACCGAGGTCGAGCTGCAATCCGAGCTGATGAGTTATGCCGATCGATTTGTGAGCATTATCGCCCAAGCCTATGAGGATTATGAAACGTTAATACCCTCGCCCCAGGCCCGTCAATTTATTTTGGAAGACCTGGTATATTCTCAATCAGCTGTTTATACCATTGCAGCCGAACCGAATCCCCAGGCGGGTTTGCTGGACATGATCGCGTTGACCACGCTGGGACGTATCATCTATGAAGAAAATATACGCCGAAAGTATGGCAAATCCATTGAGGTATTGGTCGCCGCATTTCGGCAACTGGAAAAGGACATCTGGAGCATCGCCGCCAAAGTGCTCACCAGTGAGCAGCAGGGGGAGTTGCGCCAACTGATCTTGCTTTGGCGCAAAAACAACCCGGATATGGTGGTCTATAACTATCTGCGATTCAGCGATTTTGCTGCCCAGCGCCGCAACTCCACGCTTGTAAAAAATGTGCAGGCCGGCGGCTTGTTTAAAACGGTTCAGGAGGTGACCCAGCAGGTCGAAGAAACCCGCATGCTGGCCGAGCGGGGCATTTTCCTGGGAACCCGCTTGCCGCTGCTGATGGGAAATTTCGCCGAAGTTTGGATGTCCCAGCTGCTGGTCAGTCCGGAGGCCAGCAAGATCCTGGCGGATGTCCACACCTTTTCCAAGGTGTCGGAAAGAATGGCCACGGTCGCCGAGCAATTGCCTGAACAATTAATGGAGAATATATCAAAACTGCGCTGGAGGACGGTCAACCAGGTTATGAAAGGAATCGATGAATGGAGTGAAAAAACCCTGAATGACGTGTTTGCAAGAGTTGCCATCGAACGTGGGGAATTCATCAGTCAATTCATGGATCGCCTCATCGGCGAGCAGAAGATTGCGCTCGAGGCCCTTATGACGGAGGAGCAGCGGGTAACCGGGCTGGTCACTGAGCTTCGCAAGACGATCGAGGGGAGTAATAATTTGCTGCTGTCGGTCAACACACTTGCTGAAACATTAAACGTCGGCGAACCTTCCCCTGAACCAACGGACGCGAAACCATTTGACATCAAGGAATACCAGGATACGATTGCCGAAGTTACCACGCTGGTCGAAACAACCAATCAACTTGTCGGCACGGTCGGTCTGGAAAAGCTTTTGCCTGAGCTCGTAAAGGCCGTCGACCAGGTGGGCAATGAAGGTGAAGAACTCATCGATCATTCCTTCCGGCAGGGAGTTCTGTTTATTCTTATCGCTATGGCGGCTTATGTCATCGCCAGGCTGATTTATAATTTTTTGAATAAGAAGCTAATTGGATCTCGAGCCCAGATTGCCGGTGAGGGTTCAAAGGTTTAGGGTTCAGGGTTCAGGGTTCAAAGGTTCAGAGGCTCAGAGGTTGTCGTCGCTGGCCTGAAAAGTTTACCTGCCTTGTGAGGGCGGCCAGCTTAATAATCAAGAAATCATGCCATTTTGGCGTCGTTTCATACGAGGGGTTAATTAAAAATGAACATCGAACGTCCAACAACGAATAATGTATTCTGTCAATTAAAAAAAGACTGAACAAAGCGAATCAACTCTTCAAAACTTGTCCGCCTTTGGAGGATTTTGCGGCTCGCTTGTTTTAAAATCGATAAAGCGTAGCCTCCGGCTCGTAAGGGTTGCAGCGCCTACGCCTCGGCCTCCGGCCCATAGGGCATAAGACCTACGCCCCGGTGGGAGAGCGTCATCATTATTCGACGTTCGATGTTGGGCGTTCGATGTTCGACGTTCAATCTGGTCAAGATTCCGGCCAGATGGATCTCATACGAAGTTTCATATGTTGTTTTAAGCGTCAGCTCGCCGAAGGCGAAAGCCTTGGTTGAGCCTATCAATTATAACCCTGAACGGTGAACTTTGAACCAGTGAATCCTTTCAATTGTAGAAATAAAAACCAAACCCGGGGGTTTAGATATGCAAATTACAAAATTTTCCACAAGGCAAGAGACGAAAATGACAAGCTGCAGGTGCCTACTTCTGATTGCTGCAGCGCTGTTTCTGATTTCAGGGTGTGCGGCTCGGGGTGCGAAGCGTATGCCGGCGGATCGATTCGATTACAACGCCGCCATTGCCCAATCGACCAGAGAGCAAATGCTGCTCAATATCGTCCGCAGCCGGTACCTGGAGGTGCCGGTGTTTTTAACCGTCAGTTCGGTGCTGACCCAATACGAATATGACCGCAGCCTTGGCCTGGGCGGGATCTTCGAATCGGGTGCCGGCACAAATGATATATTCACCGGCGATACGAATCTGGGATTTTCAGAGCGTCCGACCATTACTTACCTGCCTGTCGAAGGTCAGGAATTCTCGGCCCATCTGCTTTCAGACATCCCGGCTGACATTATTTTCGCAGCCGCTCAGGCAGGCTGGCCAATTGACATCTTCATGCGAATCGGCATCCAGCGGCTTGGAGCGGCGGAAAACATGTCATTTGGCGAGATTCCCGCCACCGGGGATGGTGATTTAAAAACGCAGTTTGCAAATGAGTTTAAAAAACTTAAACGGTTTAAAAGAATGATTGAGTTAATTTTTATCCTCAGTGATAACGAGGTTATTGAAGTTCAGCAGGTCGAAGAAAATGACAAAAGGCAGAGTTATTTGATAATTGCCGAGAACGTTCAGGAAGATTTGCGTCCTATGCTCGGCGAATTGAGAGCGCTCATCGGGCTCACCAACCGCACCCGGTTTCGCATAACAGACCGGGTCACCAATCTAAAAGACGATGAAATATCTATTCAAACGCGCTCCGTCATGGCGATGATGGAATTTATGGCCAGAGGGGTTGAAGTTCCGCTGGCGTATCTCGAAGAGGGACGGGTCATCGACTACGGACTGCAGACCATTGACGGTCAAATAGCCAAGGGGCTGATTCCCTTTAGAATGCGTTCAAGTAAAAACCGTCCGGAAGATGTGTTTGCCAAAGTACGTTACCAGGACTACTGGTATTATATTGATCACAATGATATTACCAGCAAGCGGGCCTTAAGCCTTATCATCGTCCTGTTTCGACTTCAGGCGCCCACACCGGCCGGCGCTGCGCCTATTTTGACGCTCCCAACGGGGTAATCAGAATGAAACTGAAATTTAGAAATGATGTAAAAATCGGTTTGCGAGAAAAGCTTATCATTCTCTGCCCGGCTGTGGGTCTTGCGATCGTTGCATTCCTTATTGCATTCTTTCATACGGCTACCAAAAGGCCGCCGAGATGCTCCTAAACGGTGAAGTGGATGTGGCCTTTTTTGTGTCCACCCATCTTGCCGCCCACGTTCTTAAACTAATTGACTCAAAATCGGTCAAGCTGATGGGACTTGAGCGGGCTGAGGCCTGCGCACTGCTTTATCATTACTTGTATATGTTGAAAGTGCCCGAAGGTGTGATCGATTTTAAGGCCAACATCCCTTCCCGTGATCTTACCCTGGTGGCGCCCACCACCCAGCTTCTAGCACGACCGGATCTGCATCCGGCCCTGATCAATTTACTTTTGGCGGCGGCGACAGTCGTTCATAAATTCGGCGGGGAGTTTGAACGTGAGGGTGAATTTCCAACGCCGAAATATCTGGATTTCAAATTAAGCGCAGAAGCGGAGCGATTTTACAAATCCGGCCCGCCTTTTCTGCAACGCTATCTTCCCTTTTGGATAGCCATCCTCGTCAACCGCATGACGATGTTGCTCCTGCCGTTGGTTGCGGTGTTTTTGCCTTTGTTTAAGCTCATGCCGCTAATCTATCGTTGGAGAATCCGATCCAAAATCTATCGCTGGTATTCAAAACTGCGTGCTTTTGATCCTGAAAGACATAAGGAAGAATCAACCGAACGTCTGCAGGAGTATCTGATCAAGCTCGAAGGGATCGAAGAAAAAGTGTCCAATATCTCAGTGCCGCTCTCATTCCCACATGAAACATCAAAGATTATTCTTTAACGGCCCCTGTCCGGTAGCAGCCAGAACTGCTATCCAAAGCTCGCTGTCGGGATTGACCTTTTTTCGTCTGCCAGCAGTGGATTCCATTGGAACATGCACGAAGTGGTTGTTCCATCTTCCAATGAGTATCTTAGTTTTTCCGGCCATGCCAGCATGAACTGCGTTGCGCGCTAAAAAACCGCAGAAAACGCTGTCATTAGCATTGGCTGGTAAACTGCGAATCATGTAGCTAGGATCGATGTATTTTAAAGAAATGTTTATTCCTTTGGCATTAAAATGTTCAACAAT
>JASFFJ010000408.1:0-7152 GCA_050124355.1 Desulfobacterales bacterium
CGCTTCCAAATACTGGCATTCCCCACCGCACAGTGGATCAAGCAATATCTGGTGGCAGTATTTACCGCTCAGATCTGATTCATTGTGCCCTGTGATGATTTCTGCCGAGTGATTCAGAGAAATAATTTTGCGGTCCGCTCCCACGATCATGACACCCATTGAAAATGTGTCGAAAATGTCACCAAGCTGGCGGTAATGCAAGAGGATATCATCCATTCTAGCCATCGTCTGGTTTCAGCGTTCCGGGTATTTTTATGACAAATTTGGACCCCACGCCTTCTTCCGATTCGACCTCGATCACACCCTTATGTTCTTTGACTATTTTTTGGGTAATCATCAATCCGATACCGGTTCCGTCAGAGCCCTTGGTCGAAAAAAACCGTTTGAAAATATTTTTTCTGATTTCCGGATTCATTCCGCAACCATTATCAAGCACCTGGTATTCAACCCCCCAACCGCGCGAGGTTATGGTACGAAGGGTGACTTTCTTGTCTCGGTGTTCGGTGCTAACATGAGCGAAGGCGTCCAAGGCATTGGTCACCAGATTCAACAAGCAGCGGTAAATGAAATCTGAATCGAAATGACAGGTCTTCAGATTTTGAGAAAAATCGCTTCTTAGATCAATTCCAAGTTCATGTGCACGCGGACCCATAAGATCAATGACTTCTTGAGCGGGCTTGTTAGGATCACAGGCTTGAAAATTCAATTCGGTATCTCTGGCATAATTGAGGAGGTCTAAAGACAAGTTGGTAATCTTGTCGACATTGCCTTTGATCATCTCCCAGCCTTGCATCAGATATTTTTTTTCGTCGAGTTCGATACCCTTTTCCAGGACAAATGCCCCTCCTTTAAGCCCACCGGTAATATTTTTAATGGCGTGAGAAAGCCCGGCCACCGTCTGGCCGACCGCTGCCAGCCGTTCCGCCTCAACCAGCTTTTGAGTCTTATCCCGGACAAGCTGTTCAAGGTTTAGGGTATATTCATTGAGTTTTTGACGCATGGCGATTCGTTCCAACGCCCGATTCAAAGCAATTTCCAGAACCTCGTCATGAATGGGTTTGGTGACAAAATCAGTGGCTTCATATTTAACGCTTTTGATGGCCAGATCCATGTCGCCATGTCCTGTAATCATAATGACCTCGGTATCCGGGCTCAACTTTTTTATACGGCGCAAAAGCTCGATGCCATCCATCTCAGGCATCTTTATATCGCTCAGAACAATCTGCGGCCGAGACGCTTTGAATATCCGCAGGGCTTCTGCACCGTTTTCAGCGGTGAGCACATGGTACCCGATGTCAGATAGCGCTATGCCGAGCACCCGCCGGATGCCTTCCTCGTCATCAACCAGTAAAATTGTTTTTTCCATCAATTCTCATCCGCTATGGGAAATGTCAGGATAAAGCCGGCGCCCCCATCTTTGTTGGAAACCGCTTTCATGCTGCCGTTGCACTCCTGTATGATTCCGTAACTGATCGAAAGGCCGAGACCCGTGCCTTGACCGACTTTTTTGGTGGTAAAAAAGGGCTCATATATCCGATCTAAAATTGCTTTGGGGATCCCTGTGCCCGTATCGTTGATCTCGACCCTAATTCTATTGCTATTCGAGCTGGTTTTGATTGTTATTTTTTTCACCCCTTTCGGCGGTTGCGATGACTGCCACTTTTCCTCGATAGCATCCCGCGCATTAATCAATAGATTGATGAAGACCTGTTCCAGACGTTGGGGTTCCGCCATTATCAACGGAAGATCCTGCTCGAGATCCCATACGACCTCTATTCCCCTTACTTTTAATTGCTGGCCCAAAATTTCAAAGGCTTTCTTCAGGGTTTCGTTTATCTGGACCTTTTGGGGAGTTAGGTCTGATTTTCGGCCGAAGTCTCGCATATGATTAATGATATTGGTGGCTCTATCCACATAGGAGTCAATCTCTTCAGACATCGCAAAAAGGATCTCGTCTTTGATCTTCTCTTTTCTATTTATCTTTTTCATAAAGAAGCGGCTGGCGGTTTTTATAACGGAAAGCGGCTGGTTAAGCTCGTGGGCGACACCGGTGGCCATTTCTCCCAAGGTTGCCATTTTGCTGGCCTGTATGAGTTGTTGTTCGGTCTCGAGCCGCTGGGTAATATCGCTGGTGGTGACCAGCAGTACCTTTTCTCCAGGATATTCTGAAGGTGATATCCGGATGTTTACGAAAAGGGTGTCTCCATCTTTATTTAAATGCCGGGCCTGGTTGATAACACTAAGTGATTTCATTAAGGTCGCATATTGATCTTTTTCTTCCGGTTTGAAGAAGCGCAGAAATGATTTTTTAAGAAGATCCTCTTTTTTATATCCGTAAACAACCTTAACGCTTGCATTGCAATCGAGGATTTCAAGCGTATTCACGTCCAAAACGAAAACGGGGTTGGGTATATTATCAAATATAGCGTGGTATTTTTTTTCGGATTTTTTTAACTCTTCTTCCAGCAATTTTGTTTGGGTAACATCGAGGCTCATCTCCATGGCAGCTACAATGTCGCCGCGTTCGTTTTTAATCGGAGAGGTGCTGACAATCCAGTGGGTAGGCGTGCCATCCTTATTAAACCCTCTTTCCTCGCTAAAATGCGAGAGACCGTCATCAAACGTTCTTTCCACCGGACAGATGACACATTTTTCCTGACGCCCTTTATAGGCTTCGTAACAGTAGTCTCCAACCTTGGGTTTGAATTTTTCGCTAAATTCTCGATTGTACCTCAGCAGTTTGTAGTCGCGATCCTGAACGGTGATGATACAGGGAACCCGTTCAAAGAGGTTCTGGTATTCATTGCGCTGTTTGTTCAGTTCGGATTGCTTTTCATTAATTTTTTCTCCCATTTTATCGATAGCAACCGAGAGCCGACCCATCTCATCCACCTGATCCACATCAATTTTTTTTAAGAACTCACCGTTGGCAATCAGGTTCGTTCCATCTATCATTTTCCCTATAGGCCGTTTTACAAATCGCAAAATGAACAATATGATCACCACCGAAGTGATCAGAAACAAAGAAATTGCAAAAAACACCAACCATCTCTTAAAAATAGCAAGTTCATTCTCGCTTTCGTCCAAAGATATCACCAGGTCCAAGGCGCCTAAGACCTTTTTATCCTTAGGGTGGGCGTGGCAGCTATTTGATGAACACCCCGGTTCGCTGTAGATTGGACTGATAATGCCCAGTCGTCGATCGTTCTGGCTAGATTTAAAAAAACGGGTTCTTTCGTGCAGACTCAGTTCGGTAAGGGGCGGTTCGGAATGATGGCAGATGTGGCAGGCTTCGGCTTTAATATTGGTTATACGGTCCACTTCCGAATCCATATTTGAATATTTGATTTCCCCATTTTTGTTGTAAATTCGTATCGCCTCAAGTTTTTTTTCCTTGGCGATTTTTTTTATTATCTGGGTAATATCATCCCTTAAATTGTGCATCATGGCATAATGGGTGCCGAGCTTGATGGTGTGCGATAACCAATCGGCTGCCTCGATAATACTTTCGGTAGCCTTTTTTTGCTGATAATCGATATTAAAATAGGCCCATACCGAGATGCTGAGAAGCAAAACGAGACCGACGAGAATGGTGAGTTTAAAAACGATACTGCTACGAATTTTATTGACCCATCTGAGCATTGATGTACCGGTCGCTGCGTTAATTATAAATCAGTGTTTTGCGTCTAATAGTCCGGAAATGAGTTTGCCCAATTCCTCTGCATCCGGCGGTTTTTCCATGTAAGCTTCCGGCTCAGGGACCTGAGCACCCCTCCGGGGCCTCAACATTCTAATGGAGTGAACAAAGGTTTTTTTCGCAATGGCAGAGAGCATGATGATCGGAATATGAGAGAGTTTTGGATCCGTTCTAAACTGCTCATAAGTTTGTATGCCATCGTCAATTTTCGGCATCATGACATCGAGGATGACCAGATCCGGCAAATGGGTCCTGGCTTTTTCGAGTGCCTCAGCGCCATCTTTGGCGGTAACCGCTTCATATCCCATGGTTTCCACAACGACGGAGACAAAAATTCTCATGTCCGACTCGTCATCCACCACCAGAATCTTTTTGTTTCCCATTCGTCGTCTCCGATGCTAAGACCATCCGTCCGCTGCAATTAAATAAATATTGAACCAATTTGACTAAATCTGCAAGTGGAAAAAATTATGGGGGATTCATTGCTACCCGAATGCCCCAAACCCATAATAGCTGTTGTCATTTTTCTTTCTAAAGTTTCTGTCTCGATCAGACTGAACGCTCGAGACCAGGGGCGTTGTTTATATGATAACCAACAGATTCCAGCTTTTTCAGTTGACATTAAATCAGCGACCATCAGCAGAGCCGGGGGGGGGTGAAAAAGGCCCTTCGCGAGGGCTGCAGACATGAGCTGCTTGTCGTCGCTGATTTGTAAAAAGAATTTTGGCTTTATTTTATTTTATTCGAACAGCTTGTGTCATCAGAACTTTTGATATAATTATTCCAGGAAATCCATTACCTGATCTGCCTGGTTTGATTAGAAGTTGCGTTGCTTGTGCATATACATATATGCGAATTATAAACAATAAGCCAAAATTCTTTTGGACGCCATGATGATGTATATGATGAGGATATTGCGATAAAACAGAATCTAAAAAGAATAAAAAATAAAATTCAGAACGATTCGCCCAAATTCAGTATCAATGGCCCGATCACGGAAATTTCAGTGGCATCAGTTATTGCGAAACGTCAGAAGTTCTGAATTTTAGGAGGTAAAACCATTTATGCCGATTCAGCCAAATACAACGCTACTGGCCATCCGTCACGGTGAGACGGTATGGAATGAAGAAAATCGTTTTCAGGGGCATGGAGACAGCCCTTTGACAGAAACCGGACGCAATCAGGTCGCTGCCCTCGGCCGCCGGATGAAAAAAATTCGGTTCGACTCCCTGATCAGCAGCGATTTGGGGCGGACTCGGGAAACAGCATCCATAATTTCTGATTTTACGGGTCACTCAGTGGAAGTTGACAGCCGGTTAAGGGAGAGAAATTACGGTGTCCTTGAGGGGTTGACCGTCCCTGAAATTAAAGCCAGGCATTCGGCAGTCTTGGATCAATTGAAAAGCGATGATCCGGATTATATCATTCCTGAGGGGGAAAGCCACCGGCAGCATTATCAACGCAATGTTGCTTTTATTGAAGAAGTGCTTGCCGAGAGATCCGGTACCACGGTTGCCGTCGTGGCCCATGGCGGGGTTCTCGATAGTATTTTTCGTTTCGTTGCAAGCCAATCACTCGATCAACCGCGTTGTTTCATCATAACCAATGCCAGTCTGACGATCATTACGCACGGCAACTTTTATGGCACCGATCGCTGGGTTATCGAGACATGGGGCGATGTAGGGCATTTAGCTGGAATCGAAAGACTCTCGATTCAGGAAAGTTGGCGAAAAAAATCATCGTGATGGTTATTTTTGCTATAAAGTGGTTAATTGTGCCATTAAACAAGTTGTTGTACAACATTAAATAAATATAATTTCAAATACTTATGAAAAAATAATCAATTGGCATGGTACGTGCTCAATAAACAGGTAAAATTACTGAAAAGGGAGGACATACCATGGGCATATTCACACGATTTCGCGATATTGTCGGTTCCAACATCAACTCCATGCTCGATCGGGCGGAAGACCCGGAAAAACTGATCAAGCTGATGATCCAGGAAATGGAAGATACGCTGATCGAACTCAAAACCGCCTGCGCCGGGGTAATGGCAGAGAGTAAAAAAGTTGAACGTCAGTTACAGGGAATCGATACACGCGTCGATTATTGGAAGAGCAAGGCCAACCTGGCTGTTAACAAAGGGCGCGACGATCTGGCCAGAGAAGCGCTGCTCGAGAAACGCCGCTATGCTCAGCGAGCACAATCGCTGACCGCTGAATTAACCGAGCACGATGACTTAATGGCGCAATACAAGGATGACATCCGGCAGCTCGAAGATAAATTGAAAACAGCACGCGAAAAAGAGCGTCTGCTTGTGCAGCGCCATATCCACGCGGCCAGAAAAAAGCGCGCTCAGGAAGAAATGAGGCGAATGGATAGCGCCGATGCTATCTTTAAATTTGAAGAACTTGAACAGCGTATTGATCAAATGGAATCCGAAGCCGATCTGGTGAATTTCGAGCGAAAACCGACGTTGGAGGATGAGTTGGAAAGACTTTCATTGGATGACGAGATTGAACGCGATTTAAAAGCGCTGAAGAAATCCTCCGTAGACAAAATGGAAGAACGCGTTGAGGCCTTGGAAACCATTGTGGCAGAAGATAAGAGAGAGGAAACGAACCATGAACAGGTCTAACAGCATAACCGGTCGGGGGCTCTACCGCTCTCGTAACGGTATCATATTGGGTGTGTGCAGGGGATTGGCCGACTATTTTGATTTTTCGGCCTTCTGGATCAGGGCAATTGCCGTCATACTGTTTATCTTTACCGGTTTTTGGCCGGTGGTTGGCATTTATTTTCTGGCCGCACTTTTGATGAAATCGGCGCCGACAACATATGCCGGAGACGGATCGAATCAAAGGACCGGCAGTCGGTATCGTCGCACGAGAAATGACACTGCGGGGCGTTTGAAACGGAAATGGAAACATCTGGAAAAGCGGATTCGCGGAATGGAAGACAAAGTAACCTCGCGTGAATATGATTGGAACCGCCGGTTTCATGGATAAGGAGGTTCAGCGTTCAAAGTTCAAAGGCTTAAGGGCCAGCCCAACCGCTGGCCTGCAGAGCGGTCAGTCTGATCGAAAAGGAATCTTTAATGTCATTCGTTCAGCCACTAAGACACCAAGGCACCAAGATTACATTGAAATTTTTGGCGCAATACCACAAATGAATTCCGATAATTTAAAATACATATCATCACTTCGTGTCTTAGTGCCTTGGTGGCAAAACTGTTATTAAAAATCTTGGTTATCAGGAGGACTTATGAGTGCTTCTTATTGGAAGATGGTCGGAGAGAACATCGCCAAAGGATTGGGTGAAAAAACAATTCGACGGCTGGGCACCAGTGGAAAAGTGCTGGGTCGAGCAGGGGCAGTGGTGGGCATCGGCTTTATGGCTTATGAATTGTATAAAAGTTACAAGGATAACATTGAAAATGAGCCGGCCTATCAGGA
>JASFFJ010000409.1:0-7140 GCA_050124355.1 Desulfobacterales bacterium
TCTTAAAGATATGGGTTATAAAGTCAAACCTTTAGCTGCCGAAGAAGCTCAGGCGGCTTAACGTAGTTTCACACGAGCAATGTCAGAAGTCAGAATAGAAAATATTTCAAAGCGCTTTAAGCAGGTAGACGCAGTCAAAAACCTGTCGTTTACCGTAAAAGATGGTGAATTTGTCGTTTTATTAGGTCCAACAGGGGCGGGTAAAACAACGACCTTAAGGTTGATAGCAGGCTTGGAAACAGCGGATAATGGCAAAATATTTATTAACCATAGGGATGTTACAAATCTTCAACCCGCTGAAAGAGATGTTGCTTTTGTATTTCAACAATATTCCCTATACCCAAGGTATACGGTCTACGATAATTTGGCTTTTCCGCTCAGGTCACCCTTGAGGAAATTGGACAAAAATAAGGTTGATGAAATCGTTCATAGTGTTTCAAAAACATTGCACATCGAGGATAAATTGCAAAACAAGGCAACCCAATTATCCGGTGGCGAAATGCAAAGGGTCGCCATAGGAAGAGCTCTTGTGAGAGCCCCCAATATTTTCCTGATGGATGAACCTTTATCTTCACTCGATGCGAAGTTGCGAGAAGAACTCAGACTGGAATTAAAAAATATCCAGGTTAAGTTAGGGGCCACCTTACTATTTGTAACCCATGATCATATTGAAGCGACTACGATGGCAGATCAAATTGGTGTTTTAAAGGAAGGTGAATTGATTCAATTTGATACGCCCGCTAAAATATATAACGATCCCAACTCTATCTATGTCGCCCAAAAACTCGGTTCACCAAAGATCAATATCATTTCATCCAATCAATTGAATTCAAATATTCCTAATGATGCCAAATTTATTGGGTTTCGACCAGAGAATATAACTTTGGGACAAAAGGGTTTGCTTAAGGCTAAAATTGATAACATCCAAAATTTGGGGGTGGAACAAATCGTATCTTTAAAATTAAAGGACGAAAATATTAGAGCATTGGTAAAACCTGATTTCCCCTTAGATTTGAACGAAGATGTTCATATAGATATCTCCAAAGAGCACCTGTTATATTTTAATAAAAATGCTGAAAGAATCTATCCAAGGAGTAGATCATCCCATGACTGAAGCGAGACGTATTCAACTTCAAGCACTGGTACCCTCAACACTCAAGGTGATCATCGCCCATGCCGAAGAGCTAACTCAGCTGGATCAGGCCATTGGAGACGGTGATCATGGTATAAATATGAAGCGGGGGGCGGAAAAAATTCTACATGAGCTGCCGAAAATTTTCGACAAACCTGCAGACGAAGCCTTAAAAGCGATGGGCATGGCCTTGGTCATGAGCGT
This sequence comes from Desulfobacterales bacterium, assembly GCA_050124355.1. GTDB lineage: Bacteria > Desulfobacterota > Desulfobacteria > Desulfobacterales > JAFDCJ01 > JAFDCJ01. The sequence continues at coordinate 1,337 of JASFFJ010000409.1, forward strand.
TGGTGGCGCTTCCGGTCCTCTATTCGGCAGCTTGCTGATGGAAATGGGAAAATCACTAGGGCCCCGCGCGATCAAAAAAGAGATCATTACCGAATGCTTCGCCGCCGGAATCGATGCGGTCAAAAAGCGGGGCCGATCGGACATCGGCCAAAAAACCATGCTGGATGTTCTGGTGCCGGCCTTGGACGTGCTGACCAACAATGATGCCGGATCTGATCTGTATACTCAACTAAAAAAATCCGCGGCTGCATCCGAAGCGCAAACCATCGAGATGATCGCATTGAAAGGACGGGCATCTTATCTGGGCGAGCGCAGCATCGGTCACATGGATCCCGGTGCAAGAACCTGCGGATTGGCTATCAGGGAAATTTGCAATATTTTGGGAGCAGCGAAAAATGAATGAAAATGTCGGAATCGTGATTGTTTCGCATTCGGAAAAAGTCGCCCGCGGAACAGCGGAAATGGTTCGCCAGATGGTCGGCGATGAGGTATCACTGGCCTTTTGTGGCGGTGATCCGGACGGAGCGCTGGGATCCGATGTCAGTAAAATAAGAAGCGCCATCGATGACGCCTGGACGGATAAAGGTGTCGCCATCTTGGTGGATTTAGGGGGCGCCGAAACCAACAGTGAGATGGCTATCGAAATGCTTCCGCCGGAAAAACAACCAAAGGTGGTGATCTGCAATGCCCCTATTGTTGAAGGGGCGATTATGGCAGCGACAGAAGCCGCCAGCGGGGCTTCGCTGGAAGAGGTTCGCTCGACCGCTGAAGAAATTTGCAGTGGTTACGGTGAGACCCATGGTTGAAAACCAGACCAATTCCGATCTTCAGCAGCAACCGTACACAGCCTCGGTGGAATTGACCAACAAAATCGGATTACATGCACGGCCGGCGATCCAATTGACAAAACTTGCCAAACGCTTTTCGAGCCAGATACGGATCAAAACTGCTGCGGCGTCACCCTGGATCGATGCCAAAAGCATCGTTCAAGTGATGGCGGCAAAGGCACCCCGAGGAACCCTCCTGGAGATTGCGGCAAACGGCGCAGACGCCCGGGAGGCGCTCCATAACCTTGTCGAATTAATTCAGAATAATTTCGGTGAAAACCCGGCGGAGGCTTTGCAATTATCGTCTGAGTCAGGCCAAATTGCCTCCAAGGGATTGGCTATCGGAAAGGTTGTTGTCCATCAAAAACGCGCCTTTGGGGACCGCCCCAAGGGAACCGTCGAAAGTGAAACACGTTTGTTTCAGCGATCGATCAAGAAAGCTCAATCCGCCCTTGGTAGCCTGATCGATAATGCCGATCAAGATATCGCCGAAGTGCTGGAATTTCAATTGTCCCTCATACAAGATCCATCGTTGATCGATCCCACAATAGCAGTCATTGCCGCCGGATCCTCGGCCCAGGAGGCCTGGACGCAAACACTCAACGAACAGGTTCAGGGCTTCAAAAAAGCGGATGATTCCTATTTTCGGGGGCGTGTATCAGATCTGGTGGATTTGAAGCAGCAGGTGCTGACCTATATACATGGTGAATTAGACGCATTGCCACCCTTACGCCAGGATGCAATTGTCATCGCCGATGATCTGTCACCGTCTGATTTTGCCAAGCTTGATGACGGTTATTGTAAAGGGATTGCATTAACAAAGGGGAGCATAAACAGTCATGTGGCCTTGCTGGCCAGATCCCGCGGTATTCCGATGCTGGTGGGATTAAGAACGGTAGCTGCCAAACCGGACACGACGGCTATTCTGGATGCGGTCGAAGGACAGTTGATTGTTGCTCCGAAGCAAAAGACAGTGGCGGACTACCGCCTGCGAATGGAAACTGAAGAAAAACAGGCAAAATTGCAACAAAAGTATCTAACAGTCCACCCGGCGATGCCCTCGGGCGAGAGGGTTTACGTTGGTTTGAACGTTGGCACACTTGAAGATCTGAAACAGGTCTCTCCTGAACACTGCGACGGTATCGGTCTGGTGAGAACCGAGTTTTTGTTCAACAACGGCTTGGGAATGCCGGACGAAGAAACGCAGTTTCAGGTGTATAAAAAGCTGATTGAATGGGCAGGCGAAAAACCGGTCATCGTGCGCACGTTGGATGTCGGCGGCGACAAGCCGGTAGAGGGGTTAACCGAAAAAGACGAAAGCAACCCCTTTTTAGGTGTGCGAGGAATTCGCCTGTCGTTGCTCAACGAGGAGGTATTTTGCATCCAATTAAGTGCCCTCGTGCGAGCATCGGCCTTTGGCAACCTTAAAGTTCTGCTCCCGATGGTTACGGTTCCGCAGGAGTTTGAGAAAACGAAAAATTTGCTGCAAAAAATACTGGTGCAGAGGCGCCGCAAGGATCCGTCCTTAGCCGCTCCGGCACTAGGCATCATGGTAGAGGTCCCGGCAGTTGCGATGTGCATCGAAGATTTTGATGCCGACTTTTTTTCAATCGGCAGTAACGACTTGACTCAATATGTTACGGCATGTGATCGCGGTGAGAGTAAAATCGCCCACCTCTACACCAGCGCCAATCGTGCTGTATTTAATTTGATTCGATCAACCATCGACTACGGAAGACAAACCGGCAAACAGGTCAGCCTCTGTGGGGATATGGCATCACAACCCGATTATATCGATTCGCTGTTGGATATGGGGCTGCGTTACTTCTCCGTTTCTCCGGCTGCCCTGGCGCAGGTTAAAGCTGCCATTGCGACCCGGAACCAGCGAGGGAAGGAATTTGTCATCTAAATAAGTTGTGGATTGATTTTGCAGAAACTACCTGCATAATAAAAATTAAATAAATTCCAATGACCCTAATTTAAAAATTCCAATAGATTAATCCGATCACAGTCGTGCCCAACAGCTTTATCAATCATCGACAAAGTCGGGTTTGCAAAGCGATACGATCTATTGTGTTTAATGTTTTGGTCATTGCATATTGTGATTTATTTGTAATTTGGTGCTTGAGATTTGGGATTTGAATGTCATAAAAAGCCTTCTAATATAACCGGAATAGAATTAAGGAGCTTTGAAATGAAAAAATTTATCAATTCAGTCGATGACGTTGTGATGGAAAGTGTGAAGGGGTTTTGTGCGGCCCATGGGGATATCGTCGTGATGGGTGATGATGCAAAGTTTGTTCGGCGGATCGAACTTGTCGACGGGAAAGTCGCTCTTATTTCAGGCGGCGGCAGCGGTCATGAGCCGCTACATGCTGGATTCGTTGGACGAGGAATGTTGGATGCCGCCTGCCCGGGCGCGGTATTTACCTCACCCACACCAGATCAAATGTTAGCGGCTGTTGAGGCAGTCGAAAGAAAAGCCGGTTGTCTTTTCATTGTTAAAAATTATTCCGGCGATGTGATGAATTTCGAAATGGCCGCTGAAATGGTTGACGGAAACATCGAGACCATCATCACCAATGATGACGTGGCCGTGGAAGATTCCACCTATACCACCGGACGTCGAGGCGTGGCGGGGACCCTGATTGTGGAAAAAATCGTGGGAGCCGCCGCCGAAAAAGGTTTAGACCTCACCCAATGTGCCGATCTGGGTCGACGGGTGAACGATTGTACCCGCTCCATGGGCGTGGCGTTAACCAGTTGTACAGTTCCGGCTGCAGGCGTGCCGACCTTTAATATCGGTGAGGACGAGATGGAGATGGGGGTCGGAATACACGGCGAACCCGGCCGAAAACGTATGAACATGAGATCGGCGGCCGAGATATCCGAACTTATGATTAGCGCCATCATGGATGATCTTGAGCCCCAAGGCACTCAGAACGCTATCGTTTTAGTCAATGGATTGGGGGCCACGCCCTTGTTGGAGCTCTACCTGTTGTATGATTGCGTCCGAGTCCAACTGGAAAAAAGAGACGTTAAGATCGCTCGTTCGCTGGTCGGCAACTATGTTACCTCTCTTGAGATGGCCGGATGTTCCCTCACCGTTTCTATCGTCGATGACGATCTTATCAAATGGTGGGACGATCCGGTACATACAGCGGCACTACGATGGCAATGTTAACGATTGATTAGGGATCTACTCGTCAAGTTCATACATCGATTCGAATTTGGCGGCACTGATACAATACGCATCCGTGCCATCTTCGTTATTTGATACAAGATAATCCCCTGCTTGGTAGTGGGAGGCACCTTCCTTTGTAACGACCTTGCCGGGTTCGGAGGCCACTTCCGCCCATATCGGGGTGGTCTTGACGTAGATCCCGGGGCTGAGTTTGCGGTAAGTCCTGGCAAAGACTTCCCCATCCACAGTATAGTGATCCCCGTCGTTATCGACAACCCAGTCACCTTGTTGGCACCGCTGTTCAGCACCCCATTTCCGGTAGATGAACCCATCCGTATCCAGGTCTAATTGAACGGCGACAACAAACTGGTCAGCTTTCTTTCTATATCTTCGGCGATTTCCCATAGTTTATATCCTTTAAAGACCCAAATACAGAATGAAGGTTGTGTTGTCAACCCGACGATTGTCTAAGATCGGCTGACGAGATATTCAGCGGAATTAATTTCTGGAATGGTCTGATGCTGCAGACTTAAAGATAAGATTGTCCATTGCTACAATCAGATCACTGAGCCATTCGCCGCCCCGGTTACTTTTTGCCAGAGCGACCGCTATGTAGCGACGCCCATGATGTTCGATGATGGCGCTGTCTGAATGGTATTGTTTCCAGGTTCCGGATTTTCGATAGATGCGAGAATCCGGGTGAACCGATTTCAGCCCTTTGACGAATTTGTGTTCGATGGCTGTATTTGCAAGGATGGATTTCATCTGTCGGCTGAGTTCAGGGGAAACCAGTTGACCGGTTTGCAACAGATAGTAAAAACGGGCTACCTGAAAGGCCGTGGCACCATGGGATAGGTTGTGAAGGGGGTCTCGTTTCCAGACGCCGGCCTTGCTGTATTCTTTGCCAACCCACAAACCGCCGTTTTTCTCCGGATCATAGAGCCGATAGCGGGGTGATTGCAGCAGATCGGCCAGATATGCTTTGCCCACCCGGTTCAGCATTTCGGTGGCCGCTTGATTCGATGAGTTGCGAACCATATGGGCCAGTTTTTCCCGGGTTTGTGTATCCAGGACCATTTCGCCGTTTGAGATGCGCTCAAACGCCCCCAAAAGAATGGCAATTTTGGGCAAACTGGCGGCATACATCATTTCATTGGGGTTAACGTAGGCCATCCGTGGAGAAGATGGGTTGGTGATGTCCACCAATACAATACTGAGGGATTTGTGATTGGTGGCTTGATCGAGATTCAGGGATACCAGGCACTGTTCCAATCCCTTTTGCAAGACCAGATCACAAGTTTCAGTTAGTTCCGTCGACGGCCTGATTGCGTAAACCTGGCCGGCAACGATCAGGATCACCAGAATGATAAGGTTTTTGAGTCCGTTTATTTTTTGCATAAATACCACATTGTCAACCATAAAATTGATAAAATCAAGTGAAAAATAACCAAATAATCCTGGACCAGCTTCCAGCCCGCAGGTCTTCCAACCCGGCCTCCAGCTCGGAGAGCCTACAGCTCGGAGAGAGGGAGGCATCGGCCTTGGTTTTCCAACTGAGGTAAATGATCATTCCCATCGCAAATATTGACGCCTGGATGCTTGACAGCAGTCGAAAGGCGGCTTAAGGTTGAATCAAAAAATACAGGCTTTCCCCATCCCTTAGACGCTAAAGGATTTCAAGGTAATGAATACCATTCGCTGCATCTTTGTCGCCATATTGCTAATGTTGTTAACACCCCTCCCCCTGGTATCTTCAGATCTGCCCTCCCGGGAAATACTACGTCAATGGATTG
>JASFFJ010000410.1:0-7135 GCA_050124355.1 Desulfobacterales bacterium
CATATTGCCCGCAGCTCGCTGCGATAAAATTTCTTTTGTATTATTGGTTTTAGACGACACCCCGCGACCTGCCATGAAGGGTCGGGAATGGTATTTTATAATTGATCCGCCGGCTTCCAGCTCGTAGAGCTTACAGCTCGGAGAGAGGCGAACCTAAAATATTCAATCTTCAGTCTTCAATATTCATTTATTTGAGGATAACCAAAATGTCCCAATACACTTTTTTTGCCACAAATAGGTACAAACATAATTGATAGCGGCCCAAGCTCAGATCCTGAATTCACTGACCTTCATCCAAGGTGGAACGAGTTGCCGGGCAATGGGCAAGACCGCACAGTCGAACCGTTTCATATCGATTTGGGGCAGCAATTCCTGTGAAACTGTAATAAACGCCAGCGGCAGGCCGCTTTCCCGGGCCACGGATTGAACAAATTCATAGCCACGGTAAATATCCTGCACACTGGTTTCATCAATGAGATTAGCGTTGCCGACAAGTCCGGTAATCGTCAGGTGGGCTGCTGTTTCAATTTCATCTCGCAATCTTAGGCAACCCGACACGGTGTTTGTCTGTGGTCGCAATGGATTGACGACCTGAAGCATATGCACCTTTTTCCCGCGAAAAGCATCTGCCAAAGCGGCCAGAACCGTTGAGCCAACATCATTTCCGCCGACATCCAAAATCATAACCTCGCCAGAATCCCGAATCATACCGGCGATGGTGGGGCTTAGGACCGGGAGATCAGCATGCAGATAAGGTTCCGGTGGTAAAATCACCTGAATACCGAAATCGGTCAATGTCGTCCTGGCTTCGCGGGTCCTGAAATATGGGTTTACCAGATCAAGATCGGCAATGCCGACGCTTAGACCGGCCTGCTTGCGATTCACCGCCAAGTTGATCGAAACCTCCGTTTTACCGCTGCCGTAGTTTCCGACGATGACAATCAATCCATTTAATCGGATATCCAAATGAGGTCCTTTTGCGCGAGCGGAATGAGAACGCCTTAGAAATTAGGATAACGCTTTGAACACTTAGTACACATATTCGCTAATTATGGTAACCTAATATTTCACCACAAAGGACACGGAGGGCACAGAGAAGACTATAGAAATCAGTCCTCCGTGAAACTCTGTGCTATTTGTGGTTTGGTTAAAATCAGACCAGCCGAATCCGCCAATCTATTTGTTATTATAATCCAAGTCAAGTGTTTTTGAAAGGCGATGAGTTTTTTCATCTTCTCCGGTGGGACAATCGGCGTTGAGCCCATTTTTTACCGGATACTTTCCTCTTTTGATTTAACGGTCAGTATGATACTAAAATAAAATCTCTCCGCGGCAAGCCGCGGAGTATCATGTTTATAGGACCAAACTCACTTTTATCACAGCAAGCTGCGGGGAATCTATCCCAGGAGAGATTAAATTCAGGACGACTCGCCCCAAATATAGCATTGTTGGTGTAAACACAGAAATTTGTGTTGTATCATATTTTATGACACCTCAGTGGTTCTGAATTTTAAAAGATTGGATCAGAAATATGACAACGGTGCGAACCGGTCTTGAAGTACTAATGGCAGAACCACAGCGATGGATCGGCGATGAACGTATTGGCCTGCTGTGCAATCCAGCCTCGGTCGATCGAGCGCTTACCCACGCGCGGACACTGATTCATCAGGCGTTTCCCGGAAAGCTAAAGGCACTGTATTCCCCCCAGCACGGATTTTTTGCCGAAAAGCAGGACAACATGATTGAATCCCGGGATATGCTGGATCCGGCTTTGCAAATCCCAGTTTTCAGTCTCTACGGAAAATCCCGTGTTCCCAGTGAACGGATGTTCAACCCCATCGATGTCCTGCTCGTGGACTTGCAGGATGTCGGTACCCGGGTATACACGTTTATCTATACCCTTTCCTATTGCCTCGAAGCGGCTCTAAAATACAACGTCCGAGTCTTGGTTCTGGATCGGCCCAACCCCGTAAACGGAATCGACATCGAGGGCAATCTGCTGGCCTCTGACTGTAAATCCTTTGTCGGAAGGTTTCCGATCCCCATGCGGCACGGGTTGACCATTGGCGAGCTTGCGGTTTTGTTCAACGACCACTTTGATATCGGATGCAATCTTGACGTAATTCCCATGAAGGGCTGGAAGCGACAAATGCTGTTTACAGACACCGGCCTGCCCTGGATTGCCCCCTCGCCCAATCTGCCGACACCGATATCGGCCCTGGTGTACCCCGGCCAGGTGTTGTGGGAAGGTACAAATGTATCCGAGGGACGCGGCACCGCCCAGCCATTTGAGCTGTTTGGAGCACCCTATATCGATCTATTCAAGATTACTTCAGGAATAGAGAAGATCCCCGGCGTTCTTTTCAGACCGGTTGTCTTTGAGCCAACATCCAACAAATGGCGGGAAACCCCATGCAATGGCTTTCAAATCCACGTCATGGATCCTCTGTGCTACCGCCCGTATAAAACGACTCTGCAATTGCTCAGGACTATTTTGGCGGAACACCGTGAACAATTTAAGTGGAAGCCTCCGCCCTACGAATATGAATTTGAACGCCTACCCATCGACCTGATCATGGGGAATCGGAGCATCCGAAAGCGGCTTGAAAACCTGGAACCAATTGATGCGATTGAGGCCGATTGGCAGGAGGAACTCAAACAATTTGAATCCATCAGCCGGGAGTTTCAGATATACGATTGAGCCGAAGACTAAGGCAAAAGGCTCAAGGTTTAAGGTGCAAGGACGAGAAAGACGAAGGAAGATGGATGATGGACGAGGGATGATGAATGAAAAGAGGATGGGTAAAGTCGGGTATCTCGAATCTTGATCGATATGATAATAAGGTTCAAACAGTTGTAACCTTTGAACCCCTGGCCCAGACCTGGCATGTCAAGATGTGGTGGTAATAAGTCATATCTGGAAAATTTAAAAATAGTTGCATAGCCATAACCCGTCGCGCCAGGGCAGGCGTGAACCCTGCGTGTGGGGTCGAAGCCCGAAGGGCGTAGTCCCAAACCCGGAACCGATTAGGTTAGGTTTTAGTTAATTTTTCAGCTTTCAGCCTTGAGTATTCAGCTTTTATGACCCGCAACCCGTAACCCGCAACCAATTACCAAGTTACAAGGAAGCAACCTGTGACCAACGACCGGAAGCCAGTGGCCAGCGACTGGCAGCGCATGTGGTTTAAAGAAAACAAGGTCTGGATGGCCATGGATTCAAATGGGACGCCCCTTGCTAAAGACAGCAAGGTGCTGATCAAGTATCAGATCAAACAGGACTATGAATACTGGGTGAATAAAAAAAATGTGCGGCCCTTGGAATCCCCTCCGCCAACATTGTTGCACCCCAAAAAAAGCAAAATTAAAAAGAAAAAGGTTCGCAAAGGGAAAAAAGCCGGCGCTGGGGCACCCTGGGATGACGCCGAACAAAAGGACAAAATCTGCTTATTTACCGACGGGGCGTCCTCCGGTAACCCGGGCCCATCCGGTATCGGTGTGCTGCTGCGCTATGGGGAGCACGAAAGGGAAATCTCAAAATATATCGGAAATGCAACCAACAACATCGCTGAACTTAACGCCATCAAAGTCGGTTTGTCATCCATAAAACAAACGGATATTCCCGTCAGATTGTTTACCGACAGTAATTATGCCTACGGCCTTCTGGTGCTGAACTGGAAACCCAGAAAAAACCAGGAATTGGTGGAATCCATTAAAAAGATCATGGCAAGATTCAAAGACCTTCAAATTATCAAGGTCAAAGGGCATTCCGGCCATCAGGGAAATGAAAGGGCAGATTATCTGGCCACCGCTGCCGTTAAGAAGCAGAAAAGATAAATAAAAAGAGCCCGGCGATTTAAGCTGCTGGGCTCCCATGGTTCCTTGGATTTACTCCCAACCCGGATGAACCGGATAGGATAGCCACGAAGGCACAAACAATATTGTTTATTATCGTTTAACTTCGTGTTTTGGTGCCTTAGTGGCGAAAATCTTTTGTTAGATAAATCTTTTATTCATCTTTCTTTAAGGTTTCGATTTCTTCCTTGAGTTCATTTATCTCTTTTTTATATTTTTCAACATCCTCACTGGGTGCAGGTTCGCTTACCGGGGTTTCGGCCTCTTTCCAGGTATCTTTGAGCTCGTCAACACCCAAGTAAATAGCCAGAGCCCCACCGAGCAAGAGTATCGCAGGAATGGTACCGGCCAGAACAACCAGAAATTGAGGGAACCAGACCACAATACCGATAACTCCCAAAATCGCCGCAATCACACCGCCAACTAATGTCTTCATATAACCATGACCTCCTTTCATTTAAATTAAAATTATAACATAAGGAAAAACGATTTAAAGTGGTTTGTGGGGAGATACCATAACATGTCGTGCAACGCAAGCCAATAAAATATTGCAAATTATATGCTGTTCTGTTAGCTTAAAAAGCAAAACCATTCCTTACGGATTCCAATCATGCCAAAAAAGGAAAAGCCTGCGCAATCCGGTAGGGGATTCCCCCGATGGATCAACAAATTGTTGCAGGGTTCCATTGATCATTATACCTGCTTCTTTCCAAGGGATATCGGCAGCTTCCCAAACTTATTTTTAAAACGCCTTTACGCCGGAATCAAGTTGGACGTGGAGCAGATGAGAATCGTTCAGCAGTTGGATAAAAATGCGGTTGTAGTGTATATAACCAAGTACCAGAGCAATTTTGAATACCTCTTTTATTACCATCGATACCGTGAAAAAGATCTGCCGTTACCTCAAATCGGTTTGGACTACGAAGTCTATCTCTGGCTGCCGGTATCTCATATTTTCCGGATCCTGTTTGCCAAGCTGGTTTATTATTTGCAGCATCGAACCCTACCCAATCCTTATGACCGCGGATACATCAGGCAGGAATTAATCAACGGTCGAGGTGGATTTTTATCGCTGGTCGGCAAAAAGAATTTCTACCGTCGATTTATCAAAGCCCGAATCGATCCGATTCACTACCTCATCGACATGCAGAAGTCCATCGATCAGCCGATTTACTTGATACCCCAATTGATGTTTTTCAGTAAAAAAGCCCGTCGTGAGAATCCGACGTTGATCGACATCCTGTTCGGACCTGAGGACAAACCCGGCAATATAAGACGGCTGTACACGATGACCAAAAATCCCGGTAGGGTTTTCGTGGAGGTGTCTGAACCGTTAAACCTGAAGCACTACCTGCAGTCTGCGCAAATCCGGCATCAAAGCACGGAATATCAGGCGTTGGTGTTGCGCCGCGATCTGGTGGTACAATTAAATCGACACCGCCAAAGCATCACCGGGCCTGTCCGCAAATCCAGAGAGGAGCTCAAGGAGAGCATTTTGACCTCCGCACGTTTTCAACGATTCATGGATACCTATGCAACCAATCGAAAAATCCCCCTCCAGGAGGTTCGTCGCAAGGCGGATGCACTTATAAAAGAGATCGCCGCCAATTATAAGCCGGGTTTTATCAAAATTGCTGCCGTACTTGTGGACTGGATCATCCGAATCATGTTTGACGGTGTTGCAGTCAATCATTTGGTTCTCAACAAAGTAAAAAATATGGCTCACAAGGGTCCTCTCGTTCTGATTCCCTGTCATAAAAGCCATATCGACTACCTGATTCTCGATTACGTCCTGTATTGTAACAACATGCAGGTGCCCCATATCGCGGCAGGCAAAAACCTTTCATTCTGGCCCATGGGCCCCATATTTCGCCGCGGCGGTGCCTTTTTCCTCCGGCGGTCGTTTGGTGGGGCGGTGCTCTATTCAAAGGTTTTCGCTGAATATGTCCATAAGCTGTTGGAGGAAGGCTATAATATCGAGCAGTTTATCGAGGGCGGTCGAAGCCGAACCGGCAAACTGCTCATGCCGAAGCTGGGGTTGCTGTCCATCCTCATTAGTGCCTTTAGAGACGGTGCCTGTGAGGATATGATTATCGTTCCGGTCTATATCGGGTATGACCGGATTATCGAAGAAAAATCCTATCTGCACGAACTTGGGGGCGGGCAGAAAGAAGCGGAAAATTTTTTTCAGTTAATTAGGGCTCGAAAATTCCTTAAAAAACGCTACGGCAAAATATATATTCAATTCCATGAGCCCATATCTCTAAACCAGCTTTTAAGTCGTCACAATCAGCCGCTAGGGCAGATGACTTCTAAAGAAAAAAACGCCCTGATTCGAAATCTGGGCTTCCGGGTGCTGAACGCCATCAACCGGGTAACGGTGTTAACGCCGCACGCTGTGGTCGCCAGTGCGATTCTCAATTTCTCGAAAGATACTTTCTCTTTTAACGAGCTGCTCGATGTGAATGCAACTTACATGAAGTACCTGACATTTCACAACGCCAAATTGGCCGATACCCTCATTTCCGATAGACGTCGGGCTTTTGAACAGGTGATTGATTCCTACGCCCAGAGAAAATTCATTGAAAAAATCGACAAAGATAAAAAGGAAGGTGATATCGAGCAACATTTTTTAATTAATGAAGACAGACGACCCTACCTGGATTACTATAAAAACAATTGCATCACGTTTTTTATTCCGGCGGCCTATACGGCAATGGCAATTCTGCAAAAAAACACCTTCCGATTTTCCGCCGCCGAGTTGCACGATGGTTATGCGTTTTGGCAAAGTTTTTTTAAATATGAATTCGCCTATGACGTGGATAGCAGCCCTGAGTTTAATCTCAGAAAAACCATCAAGACGTTTATTGATGACGGCATTGTAACACCCCATCAAACCCTGCCCGACACCTATGATGTCACCCCGGTGGGCTTTCGCAAACTAAGGCTGTTTGCCCTTTTTCTTAAAACCTTTCTAGAGTCATACTGGATCGTCCTCAACTACTTCATGCGCAACCCGCAAAAATCTGCAAAAACAAGAGATCACCTAAAAAAAATAACCAACAGAGGAAACCGTATGTATAAGCGTAAGGAAATCGATCGCAAGGAAGCCTTGTCCAAGGTCAGCTATCAAAATGCCGTTGATTTGTTCACCAGCCGCGGAATAAGGGGAACAGAGGATACCGAAAAAATCAAAATATATGCCGCTGCCATCCAAAATGCACTCAAACATTTGCAGCCATGAAAGCACTGATCCTGGCCGCTGGCTATGGAACCCGCTTAC
>JASFFJ010000411.1:0-7102 GCA_050124355.1 Desulfobacterales bacterium
TGACCTTATCGATCAGGTTGTCTAGTTCGATATTGATAGCGTCCTGAATTGCCCGAATCTTCGGAATGGTCGTTGCCGCTCGCTTGGTGAAGGTTACCTGGAGACTGGTTAGACGATGGTCAAAGGCCTCGAGGGTCTTCCAAAGATCTCGAACCTCACTGGCCAGCAGGGTGTCCCCCTTCTTTTCCAGGCTTTTGTCATGCAGGGTGCGAAGCTCTTCGTAGCCTCGCACAAGCGCGATCTGACCGCCGACTATAACGGGCATGATATCGCGGATATACGTCTTGGTCTGTTCCGTCAGCTGGTCGTACTTGATGTTGTCCTCGATAAGCAGGCTCTTCTCCTTTTCGACCTTGAGCTCCATATCGTTGAACTGCTTGACAACATCGCGCTGCCGATCAACCAAAAAGGTGATGAGGTCGCGCAGCATATCAACCTTGCTTTTTAAGAAACTCATGAAGCCACCACCCTTGCCGGCCAGAATATCCTGAAACTTCTGGAGCCGCAAGCTTTCGATGTTCCGGTTCAGCGCAATCAGAAGTTCCCCGGCAAGATCGGCATCTTTTGTGTCGATGCCTTCAAGCAGTGTATCCAAAAATTCGGACATGGCCTTTTCTTCCTTATATCCGAAGAAACGTACACTGTTGCGATCTTTCCAGTCAATTGCAGCAGGCATCTTTTCTGCCTTACCTTGCTGTTCTAAGGAAAGATCAGACCATTTCAACAGATCAGCTTGCGGTCGTAGCATGGGAAGGTTGGCCACCGGGAACCCCTCTTCAAAGGAAGCCTCCACGACAACCGCCTCCTGGGTTGCGGTGGCTGCCGCTGGAGTGGATTTGGGGGTTTCGCCTTTTAGTTCCGCCAACAGATCGAAATTTTCGGTCATGATTTTTCTCCTGATTTAAAAGTAGCTTTAGTAGTCTTTATTGTCTGTCTGAAACTGTAGTTCCCTCATTCGTCCGGGGTTAGTTGGCCAGCGCGGACAGGATCATGTCCATAGTCGCCGCCGAAGGCATCTGGATGATACTGGTGATATCCTCGGGTAGTCCGGAAACTTGATGCCGGGCCGGATCATTGGGTACGCCCTTGACGCTCGAACGGAAACCGTGCTGCTCCCATGCGATTTTCTGGATCTCCGGGTCTTTAAGCGCCTCCATGAGCCTGAGTCCATTCTCGTTCAAGGCAATCAGGGGATGCGAACTCCAGACCGTCGGCTGCGGATAGAGAGTGCGGATCTTCTCTTTTAGGAATTTGATCGTGTAGTCATCGGCGTTGTTTATCGCATACTCGATAAGCTGATTTTCGTAACCGACCAGGAGCGGATTGGTATACCGGTTGGAGATGAAGACGTCGAACACATCACCGCTGGACTTCTGCTGAAAGCCCATGCGTTCATAGTAGGATTTCACTCGGGGAAGGACATTTGCAACCGTTGTTTGGCTGACAACCTCTCCGTTGTTAAGGACGTTCGCCAGCAATCCGTAAAATATATTGCCGGAATTAGAGTAATGCGGGTCGGTGGAGAAAATTTTCACAGATCCGTTGATTTCGGGCAGGCCGATCTCTTTCCATTTTGTGCCTTTGATCGCAAGCTCCACCAGTTTGGGAAAGTCGACAATGTAGTAGGCGTTGTTAACCAGATCGACGATACCGAGTTTGATCAAAAAATCGGCCACCTTATCCGGGCAATAGATCACAATGGGGCTATTGAAGATCACATCGGCGCCTTTTGAGTGCCCGCCGGTTTGGGTGAACCACTCTACACAGACAAAGTTGGATGGCCACAGAAAATCGATTCCGGAATGCAAGCTGGTGTCCTTGACCATGGCGACACTGCCTTTTTTGTGCGCGTCGATTGTGATGCCATGTTTTTTATCGAGAAGTTCAATGATCTCCTGATTGGCGAGAAACGCAATCTTTTCGCCGCCTACATAACCTTTGACGACGATGTCAGCAGGTTTCTGGGCTTCCTTCAAGAGATCGCTGTCGCCCAAGTACTGCACGGCAACAATGGTGCCTATGACAGCCAGCGCAATAACCAAGCCTACTATTTTTTTCACCCTGTACCTCCTTAAATATCCAGGTTAAATATCGTTTCCATGGCCTTGCCCTCGATGGCCAGTTTATCGAGGTCATGACGCCTGAAAGCTTCCAGCAGACGGGTGAAGCTGTTATTTATATCCTCTATTCTGGCTTCCATTTCGGTGAGCTTTTCAATTTCGCCTGTGGTGAGGCCCGGAGCCGTTGCCAGGCGTGTGTACCCTTCCATGTATTTAAACGCTCTAGACATGTGGCTGTCCCGAAAACGCCGCGCGTCTTTTGTCAGGAGGTCGCCGGGATCCTGCTGAAAGTTTTGATAGATAGCCTCTACTGATCGCCCTATCTCATCAATGACGCTTGCTGTCTTCGGTTGCGCAGCGTCCAGACGTCTGGCAAGATCTGCTATTTTTGAACCCCAGGCAGGTCCTTCGGCAAGCGCCTTTTTCAGATCCTCTCTGGAGAGGCCAGGCACTATCTCGATCTCGTGGTCCTCTTTTTTATCCTGTAAAAAGAATATATTTGTAATACCTCCGAACACCAGGCCGATAATAAGGTCGATCCACCATTTGAATGAGAGTAGCCAGTCGGCCGCAAGAAATGCACCGACACAAACCGCGACGCTAATGATGGTATTTACCTTCCAACTTACTTGCATTTAGGGTCTCTTTAATTGTAGCCCTTCATCTTCCGAAAAGCGTGGGCAACATCTTTCTTGCCACTGAAATACCGGCCGCCTCCTGCAGCAGCCAGCTCATGCAGCTGTTTTTCGTCCACTCCTGAACCAAAACTTAGCGTATGGATGGGGATATAGTTAAGCCCCAGGCGCTCTCGCACGGTGAGAACGTCGGCCAGACTGCCCTCCGACACACCATCTGAAAGAACCGCAATTGCCGGAAAGTGGCCGGATAGATTGTTTTCCTCCTGCTTGATGAGGTGCAGGGCCTCAATGACACCTGCAAACATGTTGGTCCCGCCGCGCATTTCAATCGTCTCGATCTGGTTCATGAGTTCGGCAAGTTCGCTGGGATCATTGCCTTGTGCCATCAACGGCGTTCCGGCACCAGCGCTGAAGGGAATTACGACATGTATATCCTTGGCCGTAGGCTGCAGCTTGAACCGGCGTGCCTGCGTCGGATCGAGGAGAATGCGCATCGCTTCCTGTACAGCCTTTTTTCCACCGTTTTTGTACATACTCCCCGAGTCGTCGATAATCCAATAGGTCGCCGAGGGTTTGCGCACCTGCTCCTGATACAGATCTAAGATGGCAGTCAAGACCTCTTCATGGGGCGGATTGATAGGTGAGATGATCCGATCGACATCGAAGCCGTGTTTCGGATTAAACGCGTTTTTATCCGCCAGGGAGGAATCCATGCCAAGCAGTTTTGTGCGGCGGCCAAGACGAATCATCTCTTTCTGTGCCTCGGTTCCCAGAAGGAACGCCTGTAGTTCCTTGAAAATTTGAGCTTTCGACTCTGAGCCCCGGTCGACAAATCCCAGGGGGTGGTCAGCAAGCATGGTTGCATCCTTTAGATAGATGACATGCAGAGGCTCCCGTCCTCTTTCGATCAGCCCCTGATGAACTATTTTTTTTCCGTGCTCAATTGTGGTCCAACCGATGTTGGCTTCTGAGACCATGGCTTCATAATTTACCATTGCATCCAGCTCGGAGCTCTCCAATATTTTCGATTTAAGCCAACCGGAACTACCCGACGTGGCCGCAACCGAGCTCTCCATCTCCTTGACTATTGACTGGATTTTTGGGTCTTTGACGAGCTTTATGCTCCAGGTTTCAGGTTGACCGGCAAAGGTGTGCCAGGCAGCCAGATGAAACAGCGCTCCGGAGTTGCTTTGTGTTGAACTGGTTTTGGCAAATTTGAATTCATCAGCTTTTGCAGCAGCCATAAACTCTGCCAAGGTCGGCAGGTTCCGGTCCCATCCAAGACGTTTTACGACGCTCGTTTTCATGCCGACAACGATGGGCGAAACCATAATGCTCCGTTTATTTTTCACGACTCCGGCCGTATCTCCCAATATAAACCATATGGTATGCGCAGGCCAATAGGCATCCGCTGGCCCCTGAGTGCCGTAAGCCATGAGCCCCATCATATCGATGGATCCCTTGTAGTACATTCTGATGTTGTAACCCTTTCTGTGTGCCCAGATGGTAATCATCGGTTCAAGGCCTGCCATTTCCGAGCCGGCGTAGATTACAAACTCATCGGGGTTCGTCGAAGAACTCCTGGTCGGCTGCGAAGAAGTGCCCTCGGAGGGAGGTTGCTGTTCAGAACAGCCCTGCCAGAGTAAACCCATTGTCAGCAATATGACGATGCTGAAGAGTCCGGATATTCTCTTCATCGTTTTCTCCTGTTGAAGGTGGTCGTTTTGAGGAATATTTCGCCGTTTTAGCGTTAAGTATATTAAAATCGTTAGGATTTGGTTAGCGACCCTTTACGAAGAGACGGTAAGTTGAATTCACTAAAGGCTGTGGTGATAGGGACCTCTTCATGGTTTGCATTCAATCTATTATGCATCAATACGACCTTTTGTTTTTTCTTATTTTGTTGCTTTTAACCAATATCGATATTTTCCTGAAAAACTTTAATCAAAGGCCCAAATTCAATGGATCAATGCTTTAAAATAGGTCACTTAAATTAAATTTTTGCTGATCAGCGCCATGTGGACAGGTTTGAGCTAAGTTAGCACATGGTTTGACGGATGGCCGTTTCGCAGAATAATCTCAATGTGCACGAAGCCGCTCCGTGGCAGCACACCCTCCTGACCGTCAATAGTTGTTTTTCAACCGTGTCTTACACAATCTCATTCCCTGTCTCCTGGTGGTGTAGACTACTCATGGAAACTATGATATCGCTATTATTCGCCATGATAGGTGGATTAATTTGCTCTGGGGGAATTTGGTTTTGAGTGCTGCAGTATTTATCACCAGATTTGTTGAGCCTAGTATGCAACATACAATTCGACCAATCAACTGATCACTGGTAGAACTGAACCGCAATGTGATCAGATTCGTTCAAGTTAAACTCTCTTTACTCCTGTCTAAAAAAAAGACCATTATTTGGAAGAAATAGGCTTGCCACTACCATTATCAATCGCCGCTTTCCTGGCATGTATTACCTTTGTTTCTCACTTAATGTACTTGATAGACCAGCGTGTACCCCGTACGCGAATTATTTCGTTCCTGTATAATAACGGTGTTTCGAATCAGTAAAATCAGTAAAATCCGAAGCGGACTGGCTTCGTAAAATACTCCTGATGCTTGCAACATAAAACTTTAAAAATACCTTCGGTTCGGTATGAGAGCCTGCCGACGAAGGCAAAGTTGTGATACTGGAGGCCCAGCAGGATAATCTTTTGTAAGCAAATTGGAAGATCTGTATCCCTTAGCAATTACAGCTTTCTGCTTCTATTTTGATTCAACAAAGTTGCAGAGGCGTTGCTTTTTTTATTGCTTTGACGATATATGGCTCCAGTGTTGACACCATCGAATTTTAGTATGGGAGGGATACTTTTTCAATTTCAACTTTCTTAAATTGGGATAACTTAAACTCTCTATCGGCCTGGCTTTTCAAATCGGTCGACACTTTGCCTGGAAGACATCTCAAACTTAATCAACTTCTAATAATACCCTAATTATTTTTTAACAGACGCACTTTATGGATATGATGTAGGCAAAGATTAAATATTTTCAATAAATATGCCTTCCCCAATTTGAAAGAGGAAAAAAATGAACAGCGCACCGACTTTTAAACACTGGGGGCATGGATTTGATGATCCGGCAACCGGATCGCAACGGACATTCAGGGCGATTTTCGCCGCTATGGTACATCCCGGCCAAATCGTCACCATCCACGAAAATCCGGATGCGCCGGATGTATTTAATTCGGCATCTGCTGCTACCTGTTTGACCTTGCTCGATTATGAGACACCTGTCTGGACCGACATCGATTGGATCAGCCCGGCAATTAGCTGGCTCCAATTTGACTGTGAAAGCAGTGTCGTTACCGAGCCTTGCATGGCAAATTTTGCGATCGTAACCAAGCCGGCCAGTATGCCGGATTTGGATTATTTCAGGGTTGATCGACATGAGTACCACGAAAAAGCAACCACATTGATTATTCAGGTAGATGATATTCTTCCGAGAGCGAGCAACAAAAATTCCAATATCTTTTTTGAAAAAACCGCTCAACTGGAATTTAAGGGCGTTCCGGACAAATTCTGGGATCGATGGCAGTATCTATCCGGACTGTATCCTCTGGGTATCGATATTTTCTTTACCTGTGACGATGTTCTGATCGCCTTGCCTAAAATCAATATTGAAGAGGGCGCATTCGATTTGACCGCAAGGATCAGTAATTAATTCTATTTCGATTGAACCTCAGTGGTAATTCCGATTCCATAGCCCAATAAATTTTTATGCTCACCAGCCTTAATAAGACCACATGATCCACAAATGGTGTCGATGTCGCTCGTTTGGTATGGACCAAATCCTGTTGATGAAAGATTAAGTAAAATCGACACAGACCTATTCCTAATATATTCCTAATTTCCGGCTAATACTAGAAATATATTCAAAGGTTACTAATTTTGTAAGACTTAGAATACATAAACGATCGAAGATGCCTGTTCACAGATTTTATGGAACCATTTTGAGGTGTTCTAATGAAAAAGATTTTAGTTCTTTTCGTTCCGTTAGTATCAATCTTGGTGCTTTCAATACTAGCGGTAGCTTTTTATAGTGAGGATATTTTCAACATAGTTAATTTAAACTGGACAATGAATTTGGACATCATCCCTGATTCTGACATCCAAATCTTTCTACTTCTTAGCATAGCTGGCTTTGTTGCCTTTATGAGAAAGAGATCGAATAAAAAATAAACAAGTTTAAGTAATCGAAACATACTCTTGCTAAAGGTAGCCCTAGTCAATCTTACCAAGGAAGATATCAACCTGCTGACAAAACCGGTGATTTAAAATAGGATCAATTGGACACTTTCGTTGAGAAGAAACAGTAAAAAAACATTTCGTCGGTAATGTAATTGCTTTG
>JASFFJ010000412.1:0-7101 GCA_050124355.1 Desulfobacterales bacterium
CGGATGGGCAATCTACTCTTGCAACAACATCTTCTGCAAGAATTTTACCGGTTAAGCGGCTAAGTGGAAGGAACTCTGTTTTACCAACGGATACGCTTGACAAAGTTAGATAAAGGGCGTCTTTGAAACCAATAAATGTCTGCATAGGGCGATGGAGAAGGTTTACCCTGACCCGGATAAACCAGAAATAGCAAATCACAAGCACCAAATTACAAATAAATCCCAAATTTCAATATCGAAACCCGCCGTCGGCAGGTCAAAAGCCAATTGTTTGGGATTTTGAATTTCGGTCATTGTGATTTGTTTGGTGTTTATGATTTGATATTTGAAACTTATTGCTGAAATCCAATCTCTGATGACCGGTTCTTTGAACTTTTGAGAGCATATTGTCCGATAAAGCCCACACTGGTTATTGATGCTCTATGCGGATCTCATCACCGCAGCGAATTTTACCCTCTTCCAGAACCCGCGCAAATACTCCCTCACGTGGCATGATGCAGTCTCCAGCCTTGTAATAGATAGCGCATTTATTGTGACACTCCTTGCCGATTTGGGTGATTTCGACCAAAACGGACTCGCCCAGTCGAACCCGGGTTCCCAGCGGCAGCGTTTTCCAGTCAATTCCGGTAGAGGCAATGTTTTCAGCGAAATCACCAAAGGTTACATCAAGACCCAGTGATTTTGCACTTTCGATACTTTCCGACGATAGAAAGCTTACCTGTCGATGCCATTTTCCGGCATGAGCGTCTCCTTCAAGACCATGGTCCCTGGATATGAATGCTTCATTCACCGGCGTTTTGGGGGTACCCTTTTTCTTGCTAATCGCGATTGATACAATTTTCAATATCTGGATTCCTTTAGTAAGCTTGAGGCTAGAAAGCTTGAAAGCTTGAAGGCTGTGAGGTCAAAAAACTTAAATTGACTAAATCCTTAATGCTTCCTAAATTCCCGTCTTCCAAGCTTCCTGGCTTTCTGTTATTCCGGCTTCCCAGCCAGCAATTTTATAAGGCTATCATCATACTCTAATAACCAATCACTAATAACCAGTAACGCCTGATTGAGCTTTTTTGCTCAATCAAGTTACTACGCTTGTGGTGCGCATCATTAGCTGCCGTTACCGATTAAAAAAATCCCGTAGGTTGCCCGCAGATTGGGTAAGATCGCAATGATATTTCCGTACCTGTTTTCCGAATGGGTATTTATAGCAACCCCTTTTAAAATATTAAAGCCGACATCTCGGATAAATTTTCTAAAATCCTTGATGGTAATGACTCTAATATTCGGCGTGTTATACCACGTATATGGCAGTTGTTTGGTGACGGGGGCATAACCGGATAACAACAACTGAAGCCTGCATCCCCAATGGCTGAAATTGGGAAAGCTCACGATTCCCTTTTTGCCGATACGCAGCATGGCTCGGATCAAGGTGTCGGGTTCGTAGACCTGCTGCAGCGTTTGACTCAAAATGACGTAGTCGAAATTGTTATCAGGGTAGTCGAGAACTTCCTCATTGATGTCGCCCTGCAGAACCGACAAGCCTTTTTCGATACATTGGGTAACCTTGGATTCATTGTGTTCGATTCCCGTGCCGGTTGCGCCCTTCTGGTGTATTAAAAATTTCAGCAAATCGCCTTCACCACAGCCAAGATCAAGCACCCGAGACCCAGGTTCAATCCACGAAGCGATGATCTGCAGGTCAAACCGCATTTTCTTATTTTTGGGATTCACTGAAGACACGCTCTAAAAAGCCCTTGATCAAAGCGAATAACCGCTCATTGGATAATAAGAAAGCGTCATGGCCCCACTTGGCTTCGATTTCGCAAAAGCTTACATCCAGTCCGTTTTTCTTCATGGACTTGACCATCGACCGCGATTGATAGGTTGGATACAGCCAGTCAGAGGTAAAGGAGACAACCAAAAATTTGGCCGTTGTCTTTGAAAACGCATGTACTTCGGAACCATTCCCGTGTTGTATTTCCAGATCATAATAATCGGCGGCTTTGGTGAGATATAGGAAAGAGTTGGCGTCAAAACGTTCCACAAATTTCTTGCCCTGGTAGCGCAAATAACTTTCCACCTGGAAGTCGGCATCAAAATTAAAAGAAAAATCGCTTTTATCCTGCAGCCGGCGGCCGAATTTATGACGCATGGATTCATCGGACAGGTAGGTGATGTGACCGATCATGCGGGCCACCGCCAGTCCGAGGTCCGGTTTCGGTCCAAAGTAATAGTCTCCATTGTTCCACTTGGGATCGGCCATAATCGCCTGCCTGGCCACTTCGTTAAATGCAATGGTCAAAGCGGAGTGTCGGGTGGTACTTGCCAACGGAATGGCCGCTGTTACCATTTGGGGATACCTGATACACCACTCCAGCACCTGCATGCCCCCGATGGAACCACCCACAACAGCCAGTAACTTTTTAATTCCCAAATGATCGATCAGTGCTTTCTGGGCATCGACCATGTCACCGATGGTGACCACCGGAAAATCAAGCCCATACGGCAAGACGGTTTTCGGATTGATGGTACAGGGTCCGGTTGACCCCATGCAACCGCCGATAACATTGGAGCAAACTACAAAATATTTGTTGGTATCAATCCCCTTGCCTGGGCCCACCATATTGTCCCACCAACCGGGCTTATCGTCTTCCGCTTTGTAATAACCGGCCACATGAGAATCTCCGGACAGGGCATGCAGCACCAGGATGACATTGCTCCTGTTTGCATTCAGCGCACCGCAGGTTTCATAAGCCAGCGTTACCGGGCCCAGTTTGGCACCGCTTTCAAGCACCATTTCCATCGGCGGTTCGGCAAAGGTGTATAATTTTTTTTCGACGATGCCCACCGAGTTGGCGTCTTTATCATGCTCGATATATTCGCTCATGCTAACTCCCTTCATAAGCCACCCCGCCTTGCGGGATGAGAATTGAAAAGATCCTACCGCCATCGGGTACCACCGTGCATTGATCTTAATCTGATCGATGCCGGTGGCTGATGAAGGGAGTTAATCAAAAAAAATTGGCTCATTTTTACATCCTGAATTGCTACTCGAAATGGATATAGGTTGCTGGATGCTCAATGCTCGATAAACGCCAACGACAGCTGATCCTTTATCGAGAATCAGATATCAAGCCTCGCGCATGTATTGCAAAATTTATAGTTTGGCAAAGGCCTGCTCCAAGTCTCCAATTATATCATCACTGTGTTCGATGCCCACCGATAACCGGATCAGATCCGGCGTCAGTCCGCCGGCTTTTTGCTGCGCTTCGCTCAGTTGCGAATGGGTTGTGCTGGAGGGGTGAATCACAAGGCTTTTAGCGTCTCCCACATTGGCGAGGTGAGAGAAGAGTTTCAAATTATCTACAAACTTACTTCCGGCCTCAAGGCCCCCTGCAATTCCGAACACTACCATACCACCGAATCCGTTCTCAAGATATTTTCTGGCCACCGGGAATGAGGGATCATCCTCCAATCCCGGATATCGCACCCAATTAACCTTGGAATGTGTTTTCAGAAACTGTGCCACGCGCATTGCATTTTCAGAGTGGCGCTGCATTCGAAGCGGCAATGTTTCCAGCCCCTGCAGGAATATCCAGGCATTATCCGGAGAAATACAAGCTCCGAGATTGCGCAACGGTACCAGCCGCATTCTCATGATAAATGCTATGGGATTCAGATCTCCCAGATCGTGGGCATAGCGGATTCCGTGGTAACTCGGATCGGGTTCATTATAGAGTTTGAATTTAGGATTCGTCCAGTCAAACTTTCCGGAATCAATAACGATGCCGCCAATACCGGTGCCGTGTCCTCCCATCCATTTGGTAAGCGAATTAATAACGATATCAGCGCCATATTCGATGCTTTTCAGTAAATGAGGGGTTGTAAAGGTTGCATCGACAATTAATGGAAGATTGTGTTTGCGGGCGATTTCGGAGACGGCCCCGATGTCGCTAACCTCAAGCAGCGGGTTGCCGATGGCTTCAATGAAAATTGCCCGGGTTTTCTCCGTAATTGCCGTTTCAATGTTACGTGGATCCCGGGGATCAGCAAATTTTACCTGAATACCAAATTGGGGTAATATGGCGTCAAACATGGTATAGGTACCACCGTAGAGATTATTGGCGGATAAAATCTCATCACCGACCGAACAGATATTAATAATGGAATAATATACAGCGGATGTACCTGAAGCAAGCGCCAAGGCGGCAGCGCCCCCTTCCAGGGCGGCTACCCGTTGCTCCAAAACGTCCTGAGTCGGATTCATGATGCGGGTGTATATGTTGCCAAGTTCTTTGAGTGCAAATAGATTGGCCGCATGTTCGGTGCTTTTAAATACATAAGAGGAAGTGCGATGAACCGGAAGTCCTCTGGCGGTTGTAACCGCATCCGGTTGTTGACCGGCATGCAGGCATAAAGTTTCAAACTTGTAGTCATTGTTCATAACGCGTCTCCTTTCTCTCAAGACAATGTTTGCAGCAAATACTGACAGGGCACTATCCGCTGCTTCGCGTTAAGCAGTCGCGGTCTGCTGCAGTCCTTAGAAATTCGAATAATATATTTTGCTATACTTACGTGACAGAGCAGAACCAGAAATAAACAAAGGATTGGGACATTCTGTTCTGCGAATGCTGGGGCGTCCCCCCCGGATTCACCGACCTGAAGAGACTAAAAGGTTTTGGCAGGCAGTCAGGAAATAGAAAGGAGGGGTGATCAAAAAATATTGTTGAAAACCTCACAGGAGCGGCAGACCTTCATCTTTTCTTTCCAATTCTTTTGAACGCCGCCGTCACAGATGGTACCATTGATAAACCAGCAAAGATTACCGCTTTTAAACTCCCAGGCAGGGCATTGTTTTTTTTGTTTGGCAGCACATTTATTTATTTTCCAGCATGGTTTTTTAGCGTTCGGGTTGGTGGATATCCGAGAAATTAAGAAAAACATTTGTCGTTCCACGGATGGCGGAATGGCACGCCAACCCTGTTCATAGCTGTGTATGGCTTTCAAGGAGGTTCCGAGTAGTTGCGACATTTGCTTTTGGGTTTTGCTCAATTTTTGCCGAAACGATTTGAATTCGTTGCTGTCCATTGAATTTGTCCCTAGTTTAAAACATTTTAATTAACGCAGCTACTATGTTGTTACATTGTGGCAGAATTGTCAATAAAAAATGAGCTGTAATCTGAAATGAACTAAGCCGCCAAATCACCGGCGGACAAGAATGAGCTAAAATTGTGGTATTTTGTCAATTTTATAAAAAAGACAGAGCGCAGCGATTCCCTAATTTTAGTCATTTAAGGCAATTTAGGTCATTTTAGGCATTTGCTTATTTCGTTTTCTCAGTTTGTTATGAAAAGGGGCTGAAGCACAGATAAAAATGACAAAGTAGAATGTTGACGTCTTTGGATGTGATAAAACAAGAAAAAGGTCTGAATTAACCGCCGATCGCATTGAACCAGATTGAATGCACGTCGTTAACCGTGTCTTTAACCTCTTTTAACGCGTTCAGAACACGGGTGTACGTCATGGCCAGACCGATATTTTCGGCCAGCACCAGCAGAGAGTCGATATCCGTTTCAGAAATTTCCCATTGCTCATGATGATACAAACGCAGGGCTCCGATATTCTTGCCATAGAATTTAATCGGCAGTGAAACGATGGCGCCGATTCCCTCCTCTTTAGCTTCCTGGGGATATTGCAAAAGGTCCGTTTTCTCCAGATCGCGAATGATAACCGGCTTACCCTTTTTAATGTCGCCAATACTTTTGTTCGAAAAAACAGGCCCTTTGTTCAAGTAGCCGATACTAAGACCGAAACTTGAGAGCAATTCAAGTTCACCACTTGCCGGTTCTAAAGCAAAAATTGAGCATCCTTTAATTTCCAGGGTGCCGACCAGCAGCTGTGTTAAATGACCGGTCATGATTTCAAGGTCGTCCGATTGTGCAATAGCTCTGGTGACTGCTTTAAAGATTTCTATATCTATTTTTTCTGCATTACCCATGGAATATACCTCCTCAGCTGTTATTCGTCTGCAAGTTCTATGAGTTGTGCCGGCTGATGGATCACAGCCGGTTTTAGACAGATTTCAGGACACAATGCAGACGGTGGTATCTTTTAGTGCTGAAACAACTTTGCTGAAAACGCTGCCGGTAAAAAATCGGCTGGCTTTGCCGGACTTATGATTGATAATGACCACGTTAAATTTATCATTTGTAACCAATTCAATGATTTCAGCGGCAATATCTTTTTTGCGGGGTTTAAAAATGGTGTGTAAACGGTTTTGTGCAAAGCCCGTTTGCAGCAGTTTTTCTTCCACAGCTTTTAGCTCGGCTTCCTGCTGTATAATTTTTTGGCTTAGATAACCCAGGTCTCCTTTCAGTTTTCCCATAACCGATGTGCTGTCGGCTTCAATATCGGGAAGGGGCGTATACGCATGTAAGAGTGTGATTTCCACTTCATCAAGGTGGCCAAACGTACTGGATGCAAAGGCCAGGGCTTTTTGATCGAGAGGCCTGAAATTATAAGGAAGTAAAATTTTTAGTGCCGCCATCATGCGCCTCCTTATACAAAGTTTTGGTTAATAAATCCGACCATCATTCAGGTGAAGAAAATCAGGAGGAAAATAGAAAAAATCAGTTGCTTATAAAAATAGTGCTATATTATCGAAGAATCAGACAAAGTCATCTTTTTTTAATTGCCACAGAGTAGCAATCAGTGTCAATAAAAATATAACGCATTGACAGGTTCAGCCGGCTTAGCCGGAAAAACTGCTAGATCGGCGGTGCAATGGTAACCAGTAGCCTTAGGTCGGTTTTGGCTCGAAGTCCATGGGGTTCGGCAATGTCGCTGATTACCACATCACCGGTTTTGGCCGGCAACGTCGTGTCGTCTTTGCCCAAAAACTCTCCTTCCCCTTCGATGATGACAAGACTTAATTGTCCTTCAATCTCGTGGCTGTGCACCGGAAGCTCCTGACCGGCTTTGAAGTTAAAATTGATGATCTTAAAATATGGGGAGTCGTGCACAAGTAGTTTTTTAAATGCTTTTTCCGAAAAATCATTTTCTTTATAAAGATTGAGCTGTTTCATCGTTTTCCTCCTAATCCGG
>JASFFJ010000413.1:0-7076 GCA_050124355.1 Desulfobacterales bacterium
GCCGGGCGCCCCTGATCACCATGGGTTTTCGATTAGGGTTTTTCAACCATTTATCAAGCTCTTTGGAAGCAAATCTTATCATTCGTGTAGATCCTGCCAGTTAAACTAATATAACCTGTTATTTTTTCAAAAATAATAAAACAACGGGTTGTTTTTGTCAATATATTACTGAACAACGTTTTATTTTATGTATGTTTGATAATTTGTATTGCACCCGTAAATTTCTTTGATTGCAGCGAGACCCATTAAAAAGTCCCTGTCAAGGGAAAAAAGGTCTTCAATAATTAAGGGACGTTGTTGATTGAATTGACTTATTTGCTCCCCTGTTTTCTTATTTTGATGTGCCCGAGGCTGAAAACACCGACTCGCACGCACGGCAACTTCGGCTAAACCTGCCCCTACCTCTTTACCAATCCAATCGCAATTCGAGCTCGAATCCCACTTACCTCCACGCGGCGGGTGCTTGCTTTTCATTCTTCAATGGATACAAATTCACTATATAAAATTTTTTAT
This sequence comes from Desulfobacterales bacterium, assembly GCA_050124355.1. Lineage (GTDB taxonomy): Bacteria > Desulfobacterota > Desulfobacteria > Desulfobacterales > JAFDCJ01 > JAFDCJ01. Next base: position 514 of record JASFFJ010000413.1, read on the forward strand.
GATCGGAAAAATTGTCGGCGATCCTGCACATTTCGATTCCTTGTCCAATTACATGGTTGAAGTTATCAGGAGTATCCAACCAAGCTCTACGAATTTCCTTATCCATCCTAAGCCAAATCTTTTGGCTAATTACAGAACGCTATTAGTATAATTAATCAACAACGTCCCGTATTTTTACTCCGATTTTATTCAACATATGCAATCGGAGTCATGGAAACAACCTCCAAAAAGCACTGAAAAAGTGCTGAAAAAGGTGGGGATCTTTCGATTTTCGACCTGGGCCCTCCCTGGCCTCCGGCTTGTAGAGCCTACGCCTCGGAGAGCGCGACAACTTCAGTTTATTAACACCGAAAGGAAGAAAAAAATAGTTAGCGCAAATATAGACAATCTTCACAAAACAGGTCTGGGACAGGGATTGTGGATTTAGAATTGCGGAACGGGGAAGGCGGATTAAGATAAGGCTCGGGAGGTTTGAAAAATTAGCATCGAACATTGGATGGGAAAAGGGGAAGAAAAATTTGTATCTATTAGTACAAAATATTTGTATGAAAATGTACAGAATATATTGACAAAAATAACGGAAAAACCTATATTTCTGAATGGAGGCTATATGGTTCGTTCCAACAGGTATAGGATAAGTGGTATAGACTTGCTGGACACTTTAGAAAATTGGGACAGCTTGATGAATTTCCGCATTCGTCTGATCGCCTGTGGAGGAACCGCACTGACCCTTCTCGGTATTAAGGAGTCAACTAAAGATGTTGACCTCATTGTGCCTAAAAAAAATGAATACGATAAGTTGATTAAGTTTTTAAAGGCCTTGAATTATCGTTACAAAGGGAACGGTCTTGCTCATGATGATGACCCAAATTTTATTTATCAGCTCTGGTGCGGCAACAGAGTTTTCACGACAGAGCTGTTAGAGTCACCATTGAAGGAAAATAACCACATCCTGATAAATAGATGGTCACATATATACCTTGGTGCCCTGAATCTTACGGATTTGATTATTACCAAGATGTTTCGCGGAACTCAATCCGATAGAGAGGACTGCATTGCGGCTTTTGCCACGGGACAGGTGGACGCAGAAAATTTGCTTAATAGATATTCTGAGGCAGCGCGCTATGATTTGAATCCTGAAAAAGTTTTGGAAAATTTTATGTATTTAGCTGAAGGCTTGCATGAAGCGCAATTGATAAACGATAAGTTTTATCAGGAAGTTAGGTCACGTTTATGAGAAGGGAAGATCTTATTTTCAATTTGGGACGTCTGGGTTATACCCTCGTTCGACCGGAAAACCATAGAGTTAAAGACCATGAGGTGCTAGAGCTTTTAGACGGGCTGGCAGAATCTGAAGATCCAAGGCTGGTCGAAGGCTTTCCTGTGGTCCTAGCAAGTTGTGCTCAAAGAGGCCTGAAGTTAAATTTCAGAACCCTGTTGTCCAGTCACAGATCCGACCGCAAACAACAAACTCTGGAAAAGCTACTGCTGTTGAGCTCGACGTTGCTCGCTCAACAGGGGTTGGATAATCCTAAAGATCTCGAGAGCCTATCAAAATCCTTGAAGATAAAGTATGGCGACCTGCTTGCAGGTGATGTTGTTGATCTTGGAAATAAGGTTTCTCTGTCAATAGAACGTTTGTGGAACACACTTAACAGATACGCTGCGGATCTATCAGCTTCTAAATCGACTCGCGATAGAGCAAAGAACCGGCAACGCCGTTCATTTCAGCTGAACTACTATCTGAGTACTCTATTTGCCCCGAAACAAAAGAACCTTGTTTTGAAAAAATACCACGGAGAACCCTTGAATAAGACCGAGCAAGAATATTTTTCAAGAAAAGTTAAAAAGAAGCTTGAAGCGATGACCAACAAAGAAGTTACGAAAGTCGCAGCAGCTGCACTTGCCAGAAAGTAATTGACCCGCCTGTCACGCCGGTTCTTGTCATGGATAGATAGACGTGAATCTGAAAGCTGCCAATTTGCAGAGGATCGCGACGCAGAGATTTTTGGCAAAGGTTTTTTCCATTACTCCACGAAGCAAATATTCCAGTGATTCTGTGGATGAATTCCAGAGCCATCTTTGGGGGCAACTCAACGCCGGCCCTAAAAACTCGGATTATTTACGTTGAAATTCTACACTCCTCCTGGAATTAGCCCAATTTCTATCTCTTTCTCAGCCGCCTCACGGCGCTTTTTGACATTGCGAAAAACATAGGGGTCGAAAAGCATAGTGGTCGCGTCTTCATTCTTTAAAAATCAAACTTGGACTTGACTCTCAAATCACAAAGTGTATTGACAATCAAATTTGCCATTGATATTCGATACATCGCTTTTGCTCTCCACACGTTTCAGCATGCTGAGCGGACGCTGAACTCGGTACACAATTCAAAATTTTCGATTTGATCCGCTTTCCAAAAGCGAATCATTAGCATTCTGATTCGTGTCACAAATATTTGAGCGGCTGAATTCATATAAAAAGGAGATCCTCATCATAGGCATTGTCGGATTTGTTCCTAACCCGGAGTCTGCAAAAATGGTGGTTGATTGGGTCCAAGCGCTAGCTGAGGAAGACGAAGAGACGACGTTTTTGTGCCTTGATGGGCGGACCGAAGAGGCCGTTCTAGCGGCTTTGGGTGAAAAAGGCGATAACCTCCCCACGCTGATTGGTATCGACCATCTCATGCCGGTTCCAGAGGTATTGCAACATGTCCGCAAAAAAGACGTCCGTCTGTTGGTCAGTGCGCCATTCGCGTTACCCAGTGTGAGCGGAAGAGCCCAGACATCCGATCAACTGATTCGGTCTGCTGCATGTCAGACCTTCATCCCGTTGTACGGTCGCAAGGCGCCTTCCGAGGTCAAGCGAATCCTGTTCGTGGTGACCGAAAATGTCCATGACCAATGGGCTTTGCGACTTGTAGACAGGTTACGGCAACACCAGCGGGCCGATGTGACCATCGGGAACGTCGAGGATGAGACCGGCGCCAAGCCTGGACTGACCGGCGATAGGGCGATTCGGACGCTATTGCACGACGCGGCGCTCGATGAGAACCTCTTCCAGGTCAAAGTCGTGACAGATCGTCTGAAGCACCGGGGCATCATAGAGATCTTTGAGGACCAGGATCTTGTCGTAATCGGGGTGGATGGCGCCAGCCACGTAAGCCCGCTGCAGCAGTCGTTGGGCGATGCGACTGTCGCCATTGTGAAGCGGACGCCGCCACTGCGTCTCCGCGCATTGACGGACTGGTAATTAAGGGACGTTGTTGATTAAATTGACTTATTTGCTCACCTGTTTTCTTATTTTGATGTGCCCGGGGCTGAAAACACCGACTCGCACGGCAACTTCGGCTAAACCTGCCCCTACCTCTTTACCAATCCAATCGCAATTCTAGCTTGAATCCCACTTACCTCCATATGGCTGGTGCTTTTTTTTAATTCTTCAATGGATACAACTTCTCTATATAAAATTTTTTTTACGATCAGAAAAATTGTTGGCGATCCTGCACATTTCGATTCCTTGTCCAATTACATGGTTGAAGTTATCAGGGGTATCCAACCGAGCTCTACGAATTTCATTATCCATCCTAAGCCAAACTTTTTGGCTAATTACAGAACGCTGTTTAGTCGAATTAATCAACAACGTCCCCTATTTTTATTACAGATGCTTTTAATGCAGATCTAGCACAACTTCTGAAACTTCCGCTGCAGCGAAATATATGTGCGCCATCGTCTGTTCTTTTGATGCTTTAATGCTGCCATAGGGCCGAAAGCGGATACGGTGTTATATCATTATCAATTTGTTTGAGAAATTAGCGTTTCGATCGCCTTGCGGCCGTCTTCGCTTTGCCAATCCCGATAACCTCTGGCATAGGCGATGATCTTGCCCCGGGGATTTATGAAAAAATTAATCGGAACGCCACGCACACCAAACTGAGCAGCGAATTCAGACTTAGAATCTAGTAAATTCAGGAACGTCAGGTGATGCCTTTGGACAAAATCCTTCACCAGCGTTCTAACTTTTTCGTCGATTCCTTGGTCAATCGAGATCGCCAAAATGACCAGACCATTGCTGCTGTAATCTTGATGGATTTTTTCCAGAGAGGACCTCTCCTTGAGGCAGTAAGGTCACCAGGTGGCCCAGAAATTCAACATGAGGAATTTTCCCTGAAAATCACTCAGGCTTCTTTTTTTACCGCTTATATCCGGAAGGGTAAATTCCGGTGCATCGATCTTTTGGTCTAACTTATTTACACCAAACTTTGCCAGGTGGTCCTCTTCCCCCCACAGGGGAAAGTCACCTGCCAGCAAAATAAGAGATAAGCCGAAAACACATAATGTAACCCGTTTTGTTAGTCTCATAAAATTCCTTTCTCTTTTGGACATGTATTGCTGATAATCACCAAAATATTAAGACCCTGATACTCATAAGGTATTTTGTCCGCCTTACCGATGAGTCTTCGTCCAAAGTTTGTATCACCGAGATGATCGCCCCCCATCCAACTCATTTCTTTAGTATCATTCCATTCCATTTAACGCAACAAAACGAGCTGTTTGGTCGTTTAAGCTATAAAATACTTACAAAAAAAGGGCTGCGGGATATACCGCAGCCCCTTAATTGTGGAGAGAAATGATTTTGAAAAAAATTATGGGTTTAAAAACATCCGGGTCAGCTTTTGCCAGCTGGCTTGGGGTAGATTGCCGTATATATCATCACCCAAGTAACCGCCGTCTGCTGCCAGCGGACCCACCTCCTCTTCGATTACCTGATAGAGGTTGTTGATCTCCGCATCCAGATAAGTACTGGCCTGATCACCAATCATCAGATTTTTGAGATCCCGGCGCAGATTGTTGGCCTGCATTCGCATCACCCAACCCTGAGTATAGGGATCGTCATTGGCGAGATTGCCTTTCTCCCTCAGCTCTGGATTGATATCGGTGACCACGCCGCTGACCGGGGATTGCAGGCGGGCCGTATTCGAACCTCGCGTCAGGAGGGTATCTCCCCGATCCTGTTCAAGCTCTTTGCCTAATAGCGGTGCTTCAATTCGATCCAAGGGACCCAGCAGGCGCAAGGCAAAATCATCGAGACCGATTCTGACGGTTGATCCCTCCTCGATTTTCACCCAGGTGTGACCGCGGTGGAGATAATAGCCGTGGGGTATCTTGAAGCCCTTAATATTAAGGACATCAACTGGCTGAACCACGGCATACACCGTGTATTGGTCGCTGAAATATTGATCAAACTCGCAGTTACCGCACTGGTAATCATGGGTGCAGTTCCGAAATTCAATTCGCCCCTTCATGTGATGCAGACAAGGTTGCTGCGCGGCGGAAAGCTCTCTTAGACGATCTTTCCAGAAAACAATTTTCCCGCGCCTGCCGGCCGGGACCTTGCCCTGTTGCCGCAACGCTTTGTTTTCACGGGCCATGCGTCCCAGGGCTCGATCAAAGCGACAGGTTTCACATTGAAAGTCAATTTCACAGGCCTTGCGGCGAACCACACCGGCCTGCATCCAGATGCAAGGCACTCGGTTTGACTTGGCTTCACGTTCAGTTTGGGTGGAATTCATGATATTTCCCTTTTACTGCAAGCAGAGTTAGCGGGCATTCGCAAGGATTAAACGAAACTCCCCTACCCCGTTTATTAAGTTCTCAGGAAAGCCTTGGTCAGATTGTTCCAGCCGATATCCGGCAGATTTCCGTAGATATCATCTGCCAGATAACCACCATCAGCAGCCAGGGGACCGGCAACATCTTCGATCATGCTTTCCAAATTGGTTACCTCGTTGCTCATCCATGACAGACTGCTTTGGTCAACCATCAGTTTTTTCATGGTCGCTTTGACATCAGGCGTGCGAACCATAAAAAGCCAGCCGTCGCCATAAGGTTCACGATTAGCGGTATCGGGTTTTTCCCTGAGTTCAGAATTCACCTCTACAATAACCCCGTCAATTGGCGAAAGAACATCCGCAAGATTGTCCTTGCGCTTCAGACCCCAGCCAACTTTGCCCTGATCCAATTCTTTGCCCATCAGGGGTAACTCAAGGGCATCCGCCTTTCCCAGCACTTTTAAGGCAAAATCATCGAGTCCGATGCGAATATATCCGCCACTCTCGATTCGCGCCCAGGCGTGGCCCTCATGGAAATAGAAATCCATCGGTATGTCGAAACCTTTGACCTGCTGAACTTCACCCGGCATGCTTTTGCTTTTAGTGGTCCACACATCTTCAAAGTACTGATCAAAATCGCAGGTTGCACACTGGTAGTCATAGGCACAGGCCCGCCGTTCAATGCGATTTGTCAGACTATGGCGGCAAACACGATCCATGTCGGGCATCCTTCTCATGGCCTCCTGCCAGGTTATCTGTTTGCCCCGCTCTGCCTTCATTGCCATGGCATGATCGTATTTGCAGGTGGTGCAGTCATAATAATTATCACAGTTTTTAAATTTCACTACACCGGCTTGCATCCACAGGCAAGGATTGGCCGCTTTGGCCTTTTTATCGGGTTTGACCATCCAGACCTGTCCCTGCATCACGGATCCGATCTCCTGTTGGGAGCCCA
>JASFFJ010000414.1:0-7074 GCA_050124355.1 Desulfobacterales bacterium
ATTTTTGAGCCGCCCGTTACCGAAACCGTACAGATACTCAAAGGGCTGCGATCCCGCTACGAGGAGCACCATGGCATAGCTTATACCGACTCCGCCCTGAGAGCGGCGGCAGAACTGTCCTCTAAGTTTCTCAACGATCGGTATCTGCCGGACAAAGCCATCGATGTCATCGACGAAGCCGGCGCATTTATCCGACTTTCCGGAGCCGTCAACAGAAAAAAAATAAACCCGGCGGACATCGAAAAGATCGTTGCCAAAATGGCGCGCATACCGACCCAGAGCGTATCAACGTCGGATCGCACCAAATTGGAACAGCTGGCAGACGGACTCAAACGGGTCGTATTCGGCCAGGATGACGCCATCAAGGCGCTGGTGACTTCAATTAAGCGATCACGAGCCGGTCTGGGGACACCTGAACGACCGGTGGGGTGTTTTTTGTTTACCGGACCCACCGGTGTCGGCAAGACCGAGGTCGCCCGGCAGGTAGCCATGAATTTAGGCGTCGAATTCATTCGCTATGATATGAGTGAATATATGGAAAAACATGCCGTAGCCCGACTGATCGGTGCACCGCCCGGCTACATCGGCTTTGATCAGGGCGGGCTGTTGACCGACGGTATTCGCAAGCATCCGCACTCCGTATTGTTACTGGATGAAATCGAAAAAGCACACCCGGACCTCTTCAGCATCCTGCTCCAGGTGATGGATCATGCCACCTTGACAGACAATACCGGCAAAAAGGCGGATTTTAGAAACGTTATCCTGATGATGACATCCAATGCCGGTACGCGCGAGATGAGCCAGCAAACCATCGGTTTTGGGGATGTGAAAAAAGACACGGCTTCCAAGGGTATAAAGGCGATCGAGAAAATGTTTAGTCCGGAATTTCGCAATCGCCTGGACGAGGTGATTAACTTTAATTCGCTGAACCTCGATATTATGAGAAAAGTGGTCGACAAGTTTATCAAAGAGCTAAACGGGCAGCTGACAGCCAAGAAAATTACCCTATCCATTTCCGATCGGGTGCGAACCTGGTTGGCTAAAAAAGGCTACGATCCCCAATACGGCGCAAGGCCACTGGCGCGGGTCATTCAAACCGAAATAAAGGATGCTCTTTCGGATGAAATTCTATTCGGTCGGATGCAGAAAGGCGGGGAGGTCGGTATCGATCTGAAAAACGATAAGCTTATTTTCGATTACGGTCGGGTTGATCGTAAATCCAGGAAATCCCAAAGCCAGGATGTTGAAGATGAAGCGGTGGTCGTTTGATGATTGTTGGATGGTTAGCGGTATATCATCAATAGGAGGTCAATTAATTTCAGGCGCTCCAGTAATTCGTTTTAATGACCGAAGCGTATGCCCGTCTACCGGTTATCCCAGAAGCTCATATTTCCGTCTCCCCATCTTGCTTCCCATGAAGGTCTTCTGGCCGTCGGCGGAGATCTAAGCATAAAACGTCTGCTGCTTGCCTACCGTTTGGGAATATTCCCGTGGTATTCGGAGGGCGAGCCGATTCTGTGGTGGTCGCCCGAACCACGTTTGGTCCTCTACCCGGATGAGCTTAAGATTTCGCGGTCTTTGAACAAAGTCATCAAAAAGCGTGCTTTCAGGATAACCATGGATCGGGCCTTTGAAGAGGTGATCAGCGAATGCGCCCGGGTACGGCTTGAAAGTAAGGAAGGCACCTGGATTGTAGATGATATGGTTTCCGCCTACTGCCGACTATACACAGCCGGATTTGCCCACTCCGTTGAAGCCTGGCGGGGGGATCGCCTGGCAGGCGGCCTATATGGCGTGTCTCTGGGTAAATGCTTTTTTGGAGAATCCATGTTTACCCGGGTCACCAATGCATCCAAGGTCGCTTTGGTGGCCTTGGTGAATCATCTTAAAACCCTGCGTTTTGATTTGATAGATTGCCAAATTGCCACCGCCCACTTAAAGCGCTTCGGTGCCCGGGAAATATCCAGAGCCAGGTATCTGGAGGAACTCAATATGGCGTTGACTGCCCCTACACTGCGGGGCAGCTGGACGTTGACATCCCATCTGTAATGCAATCCGTCTTGTCCCGGTGCAACACCACAGGTTTTGAATATTTTCGTTATAATTGATGATACTATTGGGTTGTATAGGTATGAAAAAAAATTGCCTTTTTTGTCAGATTGCCAACGGAGAAACGTCCACCAACATGCTCTTTGAAAACGACATCCTGGTGGTTTTTAAAGACATCAAACCCGCTGCACCGGTACATCTTTTAATCGTGCCCAAAAAACATATCCGAAGTATAAATGACCTCAACCAGACCGATCGGCCCATCTTGTCGGACCTGCTGATGACGGCCAAGGATATGGCGCAAAGGCAAGGCATCGCCGAATCCGGATACCGCCTATTTTTTAATGTGGAAAGGGGAGGGGGCCAGGTTATTTTTCATTTACACCTGCATTTAATTGGCGGCTGGCAAAAATAAAATATGGCAGCGACACCAGATAAACCAGCGGGGTTGTATGTCCATATACCCTTTTGTCTGCAAAAATGCCGCTATTGTGATTTTTATTCCATCTCTGATCTTTCGCAAACCTCCCGATTCATGGTGGCGCTTAAACATGAAATGAAGATGTACTGCCGAACGCCCCTGGCATTCGACACGCTCTATATCGGCGGTGGCACCCCGTCGGTGTTGGAACCTGAAGCCATCGGAGAACTCATTGAAACGGCCAGGAAGTATTTCAACATCACCTCCGACGCCGAAATAACAATGGAAATCAATCCGGGTAGGGCGGGCTTTGAAAATCTCCTTGACTACCGCAAAATGGGTGTCAACCGTTTAAATATCGGGGTCCAATCCTTTGATAACAACAATCTTCGATTTCTCAGCAGAATCCATTCCGCCAGAGATGCGCGTTTATCCGTTGAGTGGGCGCGTCGAGCCGGTTTTGACAACATCGGACTGGATTTGATTTTCGGCTTGCCCCGGCAGGATAAAATGAATTGGCTCCATGATCTGATCCAGGCAGGTGACTTTGAACCGGAACATCTTTCCTGTTACATGCTCACCTGCGAAACCGGCACCCCTTTATCCAGGGATATGAAGACTGGCCGCATCCGTTGGGCGGCTGAAGGAATGGTTCTGGATTTGTTCAAAACGGCAATCGATTTTTTGACCGAACGCAGTTTTCTTCATTATGAAATTTCCAACTTTGCCCGGATAGGGGGATCCCATCGCGAACCGAGAACATCAAATCACAACCTGAAATATTGGACCTTTGCACCCTACATCGGCTTGGGGCCATCGGCTCATTCGTTCATTGAACCGGTTCGTTACTGGAACCACCGGAGTCTGGCAACCTACTTGCGCCAAATCGAAGACGGCAAATCAGCGATAGCGGAAAAAGAGAGCCTCACCAAAACGCAGACAATGATCGAGGCAATATTCTTAGGGTTCAGAACCATTTGGGGCATCAATCTGGCTGAGTTTCAAGCTAAATTCGGCATAAATTTTACCCACACCTTCAGCAAACCCATTGCCGAACTTGAAAAACAGGGCATGATTGAGATCAATGAAGGACATTGTGTTTTGACACGCAAAGGGCTGTTATTTACCGACAGCATCGCATCGATGTTCATATCTCATGATTTGAGCTGATGGGCCTAAGGCACTGTGCTCAAGGCGGATGGAATCCCATTCTTATCTATGTTCTTTGTCCTTTGACATCCAAAATCCCCAATCCTATATCCCAAATCGAAAGACTCGCAACCCGTAACCTGCAACCCGCAACTCGTAACTTACTATCCTCGTCTTAGTTTTCTGCTGTCCCCCACCCGCAGGGTCACATTTTTGGAATCAAAATATTCGATCAACGGGATGACATATTTGCGGGATGCCCCGGTCATTTCCTTAAACTGGGGTGTGGTGATCTCACCTTTGGTTTTAAGAAATTCAACCAGTCGGTTCTTTAATCCATCGATCGCTGAGGCATGAAAATAGAGATCGTCTTTGGTTTTTACAATGTGTCCATCTTCCACCAAATGCATCAGCACTTCTTGGCTTCGTTTGGGATCGATATCCAGTTGTTTAACAACGTCACGAAAATAGGGCGGCTGCAGTCCACCTGTCTGATACGTTTTTAGGATTTTTTTGCGCACATCGGCCTGATCTTCTCCCAGAGAAACTCGATGGCTGTCAAGGCGCACGGTATTTTCTTCCTGTGCGATGAGATTGCCTTTAACCATGTGGTTGAGTACCAGATTGAATAGCTTCGAATTCGATAACCGGGGAAATTTGGATTTAAGCTCCTCTTTGGGCATTCCTGCTTTGAGAGGATTGTTTTTGTGGTATTTCGTCAGGTACGCCAAGCTTTTCTGCTGCAAGGTTTCAAAGTTTGTTTGATGGATGAAAATGCGGTTTTCTTTATCTATCTGCAAAATGGTTTTGCGGGACAACAGGTGCTGTAATACCGTATCAAGTTGCTTGCCACCTAAATTGGACATAATTTTCAGATGAGAAAAGGAGACGCCGTCGTAGCCCGCCTGCTGAATGTGGTAGGTGATAATGGCTTCCGGATCATCGCCTGTCAGTTGCTGTAATCCACCGATAATATCGGGTTTCAGGCGTTTGTGCTTTTGCGGTATGGGGTTTAACACTTGGCCGCCGCCGATGGTACGTATGGGAGAATAGCTACGAATGACAAAGCGGTCATCCTTGACAATCGCAATCGGTGCATCGAGCCGAATCTGAGCCACTGCAGTTTGTCCGGGCGGCAGCTCTTCCTGCTCCAGCAAAATCAGGTGGCCCAAAACTTCACTGGTTCCGGTATGCATCCTCACCAGGGTTCTATTTTTAAGCGGTTTTTTATTGCCGGCAAGATAGTGAAATGAAAGATCCACCATATAGCTTGAAATTAAACCGTTTGGAACGGACAGTACTTCTCCGCGCTGGACCGCGGCCTTGTCAAGTCCCTGGAAATTTATGGCCGTTCGCATACCGGCTTCGGCACTTTCGGCAGTTTGATTGTGGACCTGGATGCCGCGAACCTTGGATGTAATCCCGGAGGGGTAAACCATAATCGTGTCACCGACGGATATTTTGCCGGACACCAGAGTTCCGGTGATCACGGTGCCAAAACCCTTCATGGTGAAGACCCGATCGATGGGCAGACGAAATAGACTTGAAGATGGACGCGGGGGAATAGCACCGGCAATGTTATCGAGGGCTGAAACAAGCTCTGGAATCCCCTCACCGGTCACGGAAGATACGGGCAAAATCGGTGAGTTTTCCAAAAAGGTTCCCTGGCTGAAGTCACGGATATCCTCGAGGGCCAGCTCCATCCATTCCTCGTCTACCAGATCTATTTTGGTCATGGCGACCAGACCATGCTGTACCCCTAAAAGCATGCAGATTTCCATGTGCTCTCGAGTTTGGGGCATCACGCCTTCATCGGCCGCAATGATCATAACCACAATGTCGATTCCCGTCGCTCCGGCCACCATATTCTTGATAAATTTTTCATGGCCAGGAACATCCACAATCCCCAGATGCTGACCGCCGGGTAGATCCAGAGAGGCAAACCCCAGCTCAATGGTGATCCCGCGTTCTTTTTCTTCCTTTAATCGGTCGGTGTCAATGCCGGTCATCGCCTTTATCAGGCTGGTTTTGCCGTGATCGATATGTCCAGCAGTTCCGAGAATGATCTGTTTCACTTAAGATTCTCCTATCTCATTTATTTCGACGGTGGCGTAAATACTCTGAAAAATAAGCCAAACCCACCATGATAATCGCCAGCCCCAAAATGTATGGAATATAAATTCTTCCCGTGAAGGCTCTGGTCAGGATGACGGCAATAACAGTGCCGATGACGGCTCTGATAATAAAAATCTGGAATTGGTTCAATTTATTGACCTCTCTTGGCTGGTTTTAATCAAAATAGTCATTATTATAGATGTCAACAACCGTCAATGCTAAGTTTTTGCTTGATATGACGAAAACGATTTGATATGTTGATTCGTTCGGTTGATTTGGGTATGGATATTAAGCTTCCTCTGTCTCTGATTTATGTTTGCGGGCTTAAATTTCCTATTTATTACCGACTTCCGAACCTATACTATGGTGGGTGTAGCTCAGGTGGTAGAGCCCCAGGTTGTGGCCCTGGTTGTCGTGGGTTCAAGTCCCATCACTCACCCCATTTATAAATCTTTAACCGGGCAGGGAAACTGCCCGGTTATTTGCTTTCGGCTAGCCTTGATATATAGTCGAGAATGATTGTAATTTTGAGTTGAGTCAGGAACCAGATTCCCTTTCTTGACTTCTACCCGGCGCGGCGACGCCGTCAGGCGAGGATCGGTTATCTGCTTTCCGATCTCTGCCGTCCGCTCCAACATGCGCCCGTAGCTCAGCTGGATAGAGCGCCGGACTTCGAAACCACTGGTCAAAAATAACAACTAGACAAAAATACTGTTTTATAACAGTGGCTTGAGAATACAATTTTTCAGGCCATTTCTGTTTGAGGGAACCTATAGGGAACCTTTTTCGTGATACTGTATTATTTTAAGTGATATCTTCCAGCCACCGATTTTATTTCGTAAAGCTTAAATACAACCTTAGTCTACAACCATAGACAATGCCTAAATCCATTCAACAACAACCCATCATCCTAAAAGTCTCACGGTCCGGCGTTGGAAGGTTAAACATCGAAATTCAGTCTAAACTAAAAAAGAATTCATTCCCGGCGAATACGTTGAAATTGTGAAGATAAAGTCCACCCAGAGAGCAAGGCGGACTTGAAAAAACGAAGTGGTATGAATTCATGCAGAACCATGGTCTGAAAAAGATATCGCATACCCGAAAAATAATTATTTGCACAAGACTGGATCAACTTAGATCTTGCGTTACACCTCAAACGGACGGTTTTTGCGGTAGAAGCTTATATCCGTAGGCATTTCCCAAAAAAGGCCAAAACCGAAAAAAGTGAGAGGGATACGTTTCAGGAAGGATCGATATGTGCTGTAAGGACACGAATTCGGCTTGTTGGGATCTCAATGAGATTCAAGACTGTGGCTGAAAAAGCTTTGAAATGACTGCAG
>JASFFJ010000415.1:0-7038 GCA_050124355.1 Desulfobacterales bacterium
TGAAGGCGATTTGGTCGGAAGGGATCAAACGAGTTATCACACGGTATGTTGAATAGAAACACAGGGTCACATCTTAAATATTAAGTATCGGAAACCAATATTTAATTTTTAAGATGTGACCCTAATATTATGTCTGGGAGACTTAAATTGAAAGAAACTAAGTTGAAGGATCGGATACGCTACAAACCGTTGCTCGATAAGATCACTGACGTCTCTGAGGCCGCTCGCCACATTCAAAACGGAACCAATTTGTTCATATCCGGTTTTACCGCCGGATACCCGAAGCTAATTCCAAAGCAATTGGTCCGACGGGTCAATGAAGGAGAACGATTTAAAATTAATGTCTACGCCGGCGCCTCCACCGGCGACGCCGTGGACGGAATTCTATCCGAAGCGGGTATCATCGGATGGAGACGACCTTACATGAGCAACCGCAGCATGCGCGAGTTGATCAACAAGGAGGAAATTGCCTTTAAGGACGACCATCTGTCCAGACTGTCCGCCGAGGTCAGAGCCGGTAACTGGGGAGTGCCCCATGTGGCCGTCGTCGAGGCCGTGGCCATTACCGAAAAAGGACATCTTATTCCGACATTATCCGTGGGCAACACGCCGACGTACGTCAGGGAGGCGCAAAAAATTATTATTGAAATATCATTGGAATCTCCGGAGCTGGAGGGTATTCATGATATCTTTATTCCCGAAGATCCGCCTTACCGTATGCCGATACCGATATACCGGACATCGGACCGGATCGGAAAACCATTCATTGAAATGGACCCAAATCGGGTGGTGGCGGTTCTATACAGCGAGGAGGAAGACAGCTGCGCGGTGTTCACCCAGCCCGATGAAATCTCACGAAGTATTGCCCGCAACATTCTGGACTTCGTTCGCCATGAGGTCAAAAAGGAGCGCATCCCACCTTTATTGCCCTGGCAGTCCGGTGTTGGTGATGTGGCCAATGCCGTCCTGAACGGTTTTATGGAGGATGACAATTATCAGGAGCTTTTTATATATTCAGAGGTGCTTCAGGATGCGATCCTGGATCTCATTGATATTGGAAAAGTGCGTGCTGCTTCGGGATCTGCAATGACGTTGTCTCACAAAGCACGCGCACGATTTTTAAACGAACTTTACCGATATAAAGAAAAAATCGTGTTGCGGCCGGTGGAGATCTCCAACTCCCCAGAGGTGATTCGCAGGCTGGGCGTCATTGCCATCAACACGGCGATTGAAGTGGATATTTACGGACAGGTAAACTCGACCCATGTGATGGGCTCCCAAATGATGAATGGTATCGGTGGTTCGGGAGACTTTTTGAGAAACGGTGCGCTGACCTTCATCGTTACGCCCAGCACGGCCAAAGGTGGGAAAATATCGGCGATTGTACCCATGGTCTCCCACGTGGACCATTCCGAACACTCGGTGGACATTGTGGTAACAGAGCACGGACTCGTGGACACCCGCCCGCTGACACCCCGTCAGGTAGCCGAACAGATCATCCAAAAGTGTGCGCATCCGGATTATCGTCCTTTGCTGTGGGATTATTACCAGAGAGCAATCCGAACCCGGGGCGGACACGAACCCCATATCCTCGACGAAGCATTCAGCTTCCACCAGCGCTACTTGGCAGCAGGGGATATGAAACCATAGCTCGCATTAGTCGTTCGAAAAAGGTATGAAATATGATGGGTGCCATCGCAGGCGACATCATCGGATCGGTTTACGAGCACCACCCCATCAAAACAAAGGATTTTGCCCTCTTCCATCCTCAATGTTACTTCACAGACGATACAGTCCTTACCCTGGCTTGCATTACAGGGGGCATTGCTGAAGCCTACTTCGGACCTGTTGCCTCACTTATCCGAAACAGGGTGCAGGCGTATCTAACGGAAGACCTTTGGCAGATCACACAGCAAATCTACCGCCGATACAGAACCTAAAACTCGAATTAGTTCTTCCGCGGCCCAAAAAAATGCAGGCCTGAACATCTTAGGCCTGCATCCATAGACGCAATGAATTCTTGGCGGGAACACAGAAATACCGGTCACAATGGATTGGCGGATTCAGTGTTTAGTTCCATTCTTTGTGCCAAAGTCCATCGATTCGTAAATACGATGGCTCATTTACTCACTCAGGACTTAGTGCTGAGTAAGCAATTAGATCGTATATGACAGTAATTAAATGGCACTCTAATTGCGGATCGAAGCACTAAGGAACGTCCCCGCAAGCAACTATCGGGATTTCGCGGCTTAGCTTAAGCCACCGGTTCTGTTAGTAACCGCTGCCGACGATCACCCCGGTCTTCGTTTTTCTGACATAGGCGTTTTTCTCGGCGCCTTTCCATTCGTATTTCACCCAACCGCCTTCCATCGTTGCCTGGCTCACGGCTTCAAAAGCCGGCATAGCCGCTTCTTTGAGACTCTTTCCGACCAGTGAGGGGTGAACCAGCATGTTGCCACTCTCCTCCATAATGTAAACGTAGTGGGGCTTCAAATTGGCAGCATCCGCAAAATCCGAAGCCGGTTTGCCGCCCTCAATGGCCACAGCGATTTCGTCGACTTTGGCCTTGATGGCGTCCTTGTCAGCCGCAGAAACAAAACCGGCGAGCGAGACGCCCACCAAAACGACTAGCATGATCAATAAATACTTTTTCATCTTTACCTCCTTTGCATGGTGTCCAATCTAATGAAAGTGACCCTGCAGTCCGACTGCAGGGATATGGCTTACACCCCTTCCTTGCACCGGCAGTTATTCAATGGACAAATCAGGGTGAAAGATCCGGCAAAGAGTTAGAGCCGTTGGAACCGAGAGCCGGATGGCCATCGGGGATTTTTTTTATTAACTGAAGAAAATATCTTTGTCAAGGTTATTTTTTTGCATCGGGGTTGAGGTTTCAAGGCGATCTGGGTTTCAATTGCACCCCGAGACGCGAGACGCTCCTATACCGGACGATTTACAAAAACCTCAGGTTGAGCATCGAATATGGGATTTCAAGATTCTTTTTCCAGCCGCTCCAGTGCTTTTTGGGCGGCATCCTGCTCGGCTGCTTTTTTGCTTTTGCCGCGTCCATGGCTTTCGATATCAAACACCTTCAGTGTCACCCAGAAAGTCTTATCATGATCCGGACCCTCTTCACGGACAATCCTGTAATCGGGTATGGTCCCATGCCCGATCTGCACTCGTTCTTGTAGCCGGCTCTTAAAATCATAATTCGGCGCGAAGGCGTCCAGTTGGTCTATTAGAGGTAGGAATTTTTTTTCGATGATTTCATAAGCTACCTCAAAACCGCCGTCCAGATAAATTCCCGCCGTCAATGCTTCGAAGGTATCAGCTAAAATGGAATTTTTTTCCCGGCCCTGAGTCTGTATTTCTCCCTTACCCAGTGAAATGTAGGCGCCCAGGTTAACTGATCGTGCTGTCTTGGCAAGCTGGAATTCATTGACGAGGTTGGCACGGTTTCGTGAAAGTTCGCCTTCTTTTAAATCCGGGTAGCAACGCATGAGGATATGGCTCACGATCAGGTTTAAGACGGCGTCTCCCAGAAATTCAAGCCGTTCGTTGTCCCGCAGATGAGGATCGGCAATTTCGTTGACATATGAGCTGTGTCTCAGGGCTTCTTGCAAAAGGTTTTTATCTTTAAATTCGTATTCTAATCGTCGTTCAATTCCGGACGGGTCTTTCGCTTCCATTAGTGTGCCTGCAAGTAACGCTGTCTTGATAACTGGTGTCGATCGGCTTTTTAGGGGACACAGATAATCTGTGTTCATCCGTAAAAATCTGTGTCCAAATTTACTAATCAAATAAAATCTTTCATTATTCAGAACCGACAGGTATGCAAATAAAACGGGGAAGACACTAACCGTGCTGGATTAACTTTTCGAACAATTCGTAAGGGACGTTCAGGTCGCCTTTGCCCGATCCCATTTCTGTTTCAGGCTGAATGTCACCGTGAAAGTCACTGCCGCCGGTCACTAATAAACCATGGCGATCTGCCAGCTCGGCAAAAAGATGCGTCTGATCCGGAGTATGCTCTGGGTAATAAACCTCGATTCCCTGGATTCCTGCCTCTTTTAAGTTGCCGATTAGTTCGTCAAACTGGTTTTCATTGCTGTAATCCAACAATCCCGGATGGGCCAGGACGGGAACACCGCCGGCGTTTAGTATAATTTCTATCGCCTTAAAGCAGTCAACACGTTGTTTGTCCACATAAGCGGGTTTACCGGTGCCTAAGAACCGATCAAAGGCCTCATCAATCGATGCGACCACACCCTTTTTTACCATAAGCTTGGCGATATGAGGTCTGCCCAGTTGTCCCTCCCCAGCTTCCTTGCGAACCTCGTCCAAGGTGATTGATATACCTAATTCCTGTAGGCGGTTTATAATTACCGGATTCCGGTTTTTTCTTGCCTGCTGCAGTTTTTCAAGGGTTTCATTCAATTTCGGATCATCGAGATGAATTGAATACCCCAGCAAATGAAAACTTCCGCAACCGGGATAAAAGGGAGGTGGGGTTGCACTGATTTCAACGCCGGTTAAAAATTTTAGGGAAGGGGGAATCCCGCTGCGCAATACCTCTTTTGAACCGGCCACTGTATCGTGGTCAGTGATTGCAATTGCTTTTAAACCGAGCCGCTGTGCGCGAGATAGAATCTCTTGGGGTGTAAACGTACCATCGGAAGCTGTCGTGTGAATATGAAGATCGATGCACACATGCCTGCTAAATTCCAAGGGCTTTCTCCAAAGCTTCCTCTTTGGATTTACAATCGATGCATTGTGTCGTCACGGGTCTGGCTTTTAACCGTTCGATAGATATATCTTCACCACAGGATTCACAAATCCCGAATCTATCGCCTTCAATACGCTCCAGGGCCGCTCTGATTTTTTTGATCAGTTTGGCCTCCCGGTCGCGGATTCGCAGCATAAAATTGCGGTCTGCCTCCAGGGCTGCACGGTCGGTAGGATCCGGAAAATTTTCCTTGGTCTCGGTCATGCCCGAAACCGTATCGCCTGCCTGATTCAAAAGGTCATCGAGCCTTGCGGTGAGATGTTTTTTAAAATTCTCAATATCTTTCTTTTTCATGATCTGGCCTTCTGAAAATTTTAATTATAGTAAAAATATGAAAAAAGTTAAATAGCACAGCCCAATTTCCTTGTAAAGCGTAAAATAAAACTTCCCAGGAAAACTTCAAAACCAACTCAAACTGATTGAGATATCGGATGTCTCACGTTATTTAATCTGTTTTGAATTTTAAATTTCGGTCATTGGTAATTGTTTGAGATTTGGATTTTGGTGCTTGGAATTTTCATGATTTTGATAAACGAGTAACTTTATTTATTCCAAGCAATTAACTGTTTAAATGACGTGGCCCTGTGAATCTCCCCGCCCGATCAGTTATCCTTTAAAAATTTTTCAAGCTGTTTCATATTCCCGACATTATAAATTTTGGCGGGATGGTCCTTTGGCAGGATCTTTCTCAATAGACCGGCAAGGACTCTGCCCGGGCCGACTTCCACAAATACCTCCACATCCTCCTCTATCATCTTATTCATTGCGTCGTACCATCGCACGGGACTGCACAACTGACGGCCCATGATTTCTCTAATTTCATCTGAGTTGTCCGACGCGTCCGCAGATACGTTGAGGAATATGGTTTTTTGCGGAGCGTTAAACGATATCGCCTCAAGATATTCCTTGAATTCGTCCTGGGCATCTTTTATCAGCGCACTGTGCCAGGCTCCGCTAACTTTCAAAGGAATTGATTTTGCACCGTTGGCGGTCGCCAGAGCGGAAACCTGGATAACCGCTTTCTCAGCCCCGGTTATCACGATTTGAAGCTCGGTGTTGTGATTGGCAACCGATACGATTCCGCTTTTTTGTCCTTCGGCAACCATGTCAGAGACTTTATCAATGGAAAGACCCACGATGGCATGCATCAGGCCTGGATTGCGGGTGGCCTCCCGGTGCATCAATTCACCCCGTTTGAAGACCAATCGAATGGTGTCTTCCTGTGAAAGCACCCCGGCGGCGGTTAGGGCACTGTATTCGCCCAAACTGTGACCGGCGCAACAGTGATAATCACGATATTCCTTCTCAATGGCCGCCAGACAGGCAAGATTCACCGCCGTAACGGCTGGTTGTAAATTCACGGTCATGGTTAATTCTTCCATTGGACCTTTGAAACACAACTTTGAGATATTAATTCGGGTAATGTCCTCCGTCATGTCAAAAATTTCCCGGACGGTGTCATATTCGCGGTAAAATTCTTCACCCATCCCGACACTCTGGGAACCCTGACCGGGAAATAGAAAGGCTGCCTTTTTCAATTTGTCACCTCCTGCTGAGAATCTTGATTCCTATTTAATCACAAAGATTAGTTCATTTTTTTGCCGTTTGCCATGCGCCTTGAGCCCCGAGCCATTGCATTCCGGTGACCAGCACCCAATGTTCAGTATCCAGAATCCAGCAATCACTCATCCAAATTAAAAAGTTTGCGAACAGCATCGATATAATGCGATCTGTCTGACAGCATGCCATTCTTTTTTAGAAAAATGGTAGGGTCATGCAGTATTTTGTTAATCAAAGCACCGGTCATTTTGTTAAGTGCTTCAACACCGGAATCGGAAAATTCATTTGACTGCAACGTTTTTCTTATTTCCGCCTGGGCAATGGCTGTCACTTTGTTTCTCAACGCAATAATCGTCGGCACCACATCGAGGCCGGCATGCCAGTGGCGGAAACTGATAACCGCTTCGTCGACAATTCGTTCTGCTTTGACGGCTTCCTGCTGGCGATCCTCCAAATTCTCGTCAACGACATCCTTGAGGTCGTCGATATCATACACATAGGAGTTCGACAATCGATTTACAGCCGGATCGATATCCCGCGGAACAGCGATATCGATAAAAAAAAGCGGTCGGCTACGCCGGGCGCGAAGGACACCTTTCACCTGGTCACGGGTGATCACAAATTCAGCTGCCCCGGTGGAGCTGATAATAATATCAATAAATTTCAAGCAGGCTGATATCTCTTCGAAGTGC
>JASFFJ010000416.1:0-7025 GCA_050124355.1 Desulfobacterales bacterium
TAATTACAATTTTAAACACATGACCACCGTGGGCGAACCGATCGAGCCGGAAGTTTGGAAATGGTATTACGAGGTTGTGGGTAAAGGTCAGGCGGCCATCGTGGATACCTGGTGGCAGACCGAAACTGGCGGTTTCCTATGCAGCACCCTGCCGGCGTTGGCACCCATGAAACCGGGTAGTGCCGGAAAGGGCGTACCGGGCATCCACCCCATTATCTACGACGATGAAAGCAAGGTTATTCCACCAGGAGCCGGCAAAGCCGGCAACATCTGCATCCAGAATCCGTGGCCCGGTGGGTTTCAGACGATCTGGGGCGACCGTGACCGCTTTGTCGATACTTACTATGCCCGCTACTGTAAAAATCCGGACAGCAAAGACTGGCGGGATTGGCCTTATATGACCGGGGATGCCGCCGTAGAGGCCGAAGACGGCTACTATCGGATTCTCGGCCGTATTGATGATGTCATCAACGTTTCCGGTCACCGCCTGGGGACCAAGGAAATCGAGTCCGCCGCCTTGGTGGTTCCCGAGGTCGCCGAGGCCGCCGTCGTTCCAGTGGCCCATGACATCAAAGGCCGCGAACCGGATCTTTTTGTATCTCTCAAGCCCGGATTTGAGCCGTCCAAGGAACTGGAGCAAAAAGTATCAGACACCATTAGCAGAGAAATCGGCAAAATTGCCAAGCCGCGCCATGTCTGGATCGTCACGGATATGCCCAAGACCCGCTCGGGTAAAATCATGCGGCGGGTGCTGGGGGCGATTTCCAACAAGAAGGATGTCGGCGACGTCACCACCCTCGCCAATCCCGAAATTGTCGAAGAAATTAAGAAGATGGCTGATGGGTAATAGTGCCTTACAATTTTGATCTGTTTTCATTTAAATTAGACAGGATTTCCAGGATAAACAGGATGACGGTAGATCTTTCAGACAAAGGCCGAAAATGGAGAGCCAATGATCCTGTTTCCGTCAAAAGCGTGAGTTATCCGGTCTGATATTAAAAGGAGGTGATGCGGTCCCGACAGCGACAGTCTGATTGATTGGTATGGATGAGAGTTTTGTTACCTAACAAATAACCCAAAATCGAAAGGAGACTAGCATGGGATCTCATGTCTACTGGCTATTCTTTTTCGTTCTATGCTACTGGGGCTACTGCATCACCATTGGAGTGACCGGTTACCTGAAGGCCAAGAAGGGAACCGATTACTTTATTGCCGGACGTCAGCTCAACATCTGGGTGTTTGTGTTGGCGGCCACGGCGACGTCCTTTAGCGGCTGGACCTTTGTCGGACATCCAGCATTGATGTGGCGGGATGGATTGCCGTATGGATACGCGTCCTTTTATGTGCTGACTATCCCCATTACGGGCGTATTTTTCCTCAAACGTCAGTGGCTAATGGGCAAGCGTTATGGATTCGTCACACCTGGCGAGATGTATTCAGGTTATATGGGTGGCGAGGCCATTCGTATTCTGACCGTCATCGTGGCCCTGTTTTTCAGCGTGCCTTACCTGGGCATTCAACTACGAGCATCTGGCGTGTTATTCAACGTCCTGACCGACGGTTTGTTTTCGGTCAACGTCGGCATGTGGCTGCTGGCCATTGTGGTTCTGTTGTACGTTGCCTTGGGTGGATTGCGCTCGGTGGCTTATGTGGACACCGCCCAGTGCATTCTGCTCTGGTCGGGCATCATCGCCCTGGGTTTCATCGCAGCTTCGTTTGCCGGCGGCTTCGACGGCCTGACATCGAAATTTGGCGACGTTGTGGTCTGGTTGAACAGCGGCGGTGCGGAGGTACCCAAATGGGCCGATCCAGAAGCCGTTAAATTGTTTATGGAAAAGGGCCAAAAGTTAATTGGTATCACCCCGTTGGGTGTCACCAATAAAGTGGCCGTGCCCGGTGTGATCCAGTTTGTGCCGGCCGGCGCCATGGCCAAGGGCGGCACCTGGACCGGTATCATGATTTTAACCTACATGTTTGCCCTGATGGGCATTCATTCCTCACCGGCATTTTCCATGTGGGCATTTGCCAACAAGAACCCCAAACCTTTCCCGTTGCAGCAGGTGTGGGCTTCTACTGCGGGCATCGGATTCGCCCTCATTATCTTCACCACCATGCAGGCCATGGGCGGATGGGTGTTGAGCATCATGCCCGGCGGCGCAGGAGGCGGCACCGTATTGCCGCTTGAAAAGCTAATCAGCAGTGGGGGCAACGCTTTGGTGCCTTATCTAATCTGGCTGATGAAAGACACGGCACCGTTTGCCGTGGGCATACTGGCCATTTGCGCCCTGGCCGCCATGCAATCCACCGGCGCGGCCTATATGTCCACCGCCAGCGGTATGTTGACCCGTGACATCGTCAAACGCTATATCAAAAAAGACATGACCGAAACCGAACAGACCCACTGGGGCCGCATCACCGTGCTCATCGTGGTCGGATCGGCTCTGATCTTTGCCACCATCGTGCCGGGTGCCATCGTCATGTTGGGTGCATTTGCGACATCTTTCGGGTTTATGATGTACGTGCCCCTGATTGCCACCCTTTACTGGCCGTGGCTGACGCGCCAGGGGGTTATTGCCGGCCTGATATGCGGCATGCTCGCGGTGTTCTTTACTTTCAGGTTCGATCTCGGATTGCCCTGGGGCTATAGTCCGCTGACGATTTTTTCTGCCGGCTGGGGGATCCTGTTCAACCTGCCGGTCGCCATATTGGTAAGCTTCTTCACTCAGCCGGATAAAGCGGAACAGGATCGCAAAATGGAATACCACAATTTCATCCGCTCCCATGCCAGCCTGGCACCGGAAAAGCGTCACCTTATCAAATGGGGCTGGATCATTACCTGCGCCTGGTACTTTTTTGCCATTGGTCCCGGCTGCGTGATCGGCAACACGATCTTTGGTGATCCCTCGAAACCGGCGACCTGGGCCAACGGGATGCCGTCGATCTGGATCTGGCAAATCATCTTTTGGATTCTGGGTATTGTCATGATGTGGTTCTTGGCTTACAAATTGGAGATGTCAACCAACATCACCACTGATTTTGAAGCCTTGAAGCACGATATCTACGAAGATGAGGCGGTTACAGAAGGATCCTCACGAGGACAGTCAGGG
Source organism: Desulfobacterales bacterium (assembly GCA_050124355.1). GTDB lineage: Bacteria > Desulfobacterota > Desulfobacteria > Desulfobacterales > JAFDCJ01 > JAFDCJ01. The sequence continues at coordinate 3,108 of JASFFJ010000416.1, forward strand.
GTATAGCATATTGCTGGTTTACGACCCCTCTTAAATTCATGGTTAATTAGACGAGGAGGTGCTTGCGCCTCCTCGTTAAACCCCGATGATAATATAAGAGAATCCTGTAAAGCTATTCACAAATAACCAATAACTTTCTATTGCTTTTACATCAATTGGAGTTCGAATATAAGATCATATGAACCGACAGCTATTGGTTCTAACATTGACTTTTTTCATGGTTGCCGGATGCGGTCTCGGCGTTTCAAAGTATGACGATGCCATTTTGGACGGTGCTTCCAATCTGAATACGGGAAAACCGGAAAAAGCGCTCGAAGACTTCAATCGAGCCATAAAAATAGATCCGCAGAAGGCCGCAGGCTATCTGGGGCGGGCCAACGCGCTCAACATCATGGGGCGATACAAGGAATGTCTTGAGGATTACGATAAAGTCCTTCAAATCAATCCCAAACTGGCCAATGCCTATATCAACCGCGCATCTGCTTACAGTCATCTGGGAGAATATGAAAAAGCCATCGTGGATTATGAAAAGGGACTGGAACTCGATCCCAAGATTGACAATAAACCGGGCTTTATAAAACGACTTTTCAGCAACGAACCCAACACGGACAAAGGTATCCGCAAGCATCTGGAATATCTAAAGGAGCAGGTAGAAAAACAAAGCGGCTAGTCTTAAGTATATCGAATGCCGAATCTTTCTGGATCTGAATCCAATCATTATGCAGGATTGACGACTTACAAATGACTCTTGGCAATTGCCTGATGTCGCTTGCGAATTGATCAATAGTCATTCGTCAATCGTCAATCAAAAAAAGGAGGATAGAAATGAGCAATCCTTACGAAATAGCCTATCAACAGTCCATCGAAGATCCAGATCGTTTTTGGGCGGCTGCCGCGGAAGACTGCCATTGGTATAAACGCTGGGATAAGGTGCTCGATGACAGCAACAAACCCTTTTATCGCTGGTTTAGCGGTGGTGAGGTCAATACGTGTTATAATGCCGTGGACTATCATATTGAAAACGGTCGTGGAGACCAGGATGCGATTATCTATGACAGCCCAGTCACTCAGACGATAAAAAAATACACTTACTACCAGTTGCGGGATGAGGTCGCGCGTTTCGCCGGGGCGCTTGCGGCTCAGGGGGTTGCCAAAGGCGACCGAATACTGATTTACATGCCCATGATACCCGAAGCCGTCATTGCCATGTTGGCCAGCGCGCGGCTGGGGGCGGTGCACTCGGTTGTTTTCGGCGGTTTCGCGGCCAAAGAGCTAGCGGTGCGTATCAACGATGCCAAACCCAAAGTCATCGTTTCCGCCTCCTGCGGGATAGAAGTGGCGCGGGTGATTGCCTACAAACCCTTGCTGGATAAGGCCATTGAAATGGCCGAATCCAAACCGAGTAAATGCATCATCAAGCAGCGCCCCATGGAAGCTGCCGCAATGATCGACGGTCGAGATCTGGACTGGGACGCCGTCATGGAAGCCGCTCAGCCCCATGATTGTGTGCCGGTGGCGGCCACCGACCCGCTTTACATTCTATATACCTCCGGTACTACCGGTGTTCCCAAGGGGGTTGTCAGGGATAACGGGGGGCACCTGGTGGCCTTGAAATGGACCATGGGCGCCATTTACAATGTTGATGCCGGCGATGTTTACTGGGCGGCATCGGATGTCGGCTGGGTAGTGGGACATTCCTATATTGTTTATGCGCCGTTATTAAAGGGCTGCACGACCATTATTTTCGAAGGCAAACCGGTCGGTACGCCGGATGCAGGAGTTTTCTGGCGGGTCATATCGGAGCATAAGGTCAAGGTGATGTTCACTGCACCGACAGCCTTCCGGGCCATTAAACGGGAAGATCCCAAAGCGGAACTGTTGAAAAATTACGACCTGTCGAATTTTAAAGCCTTGTTTCTGGCCGGTGAGAGACTGGACCCCGACACCCTGAAATGGGCTGAAAACAACTTGGGCGTGCCGGTGATCGACCACTGGTGGCAGACTGAAACCGGCTGGGCCATTGCCGGCAACTGTCTGGGTCTCCATCAATTCCCAATCAAGGAGGGATCACCGACCAAAGCGGCGCCTGGCTGGAATTTGCAGGTGGTGGATGCAAACTGCAATCCGATTAAAGCCGGCGATATCGGTGCCCTGGTGGTGAAATTGCCCTTGCCCCCGGGTAGTTTACCGACCCTTTGGAACAACGATCAGGGTTTTATAAAGGCCTATATGGAGGAGTTTCCCGGATTCTACAAGACAGCAGATGCCGGTTTTATCGATGAAGACGGTTACGTGTTTGTCATGAGTCGCACCGACGATATCATCAACGTTGCCGGCCATCGTCTTTCCACCGGTGCCATGGAAGAAGTGCTGGCCGATCATCCGGATGTGGCCGAATGTGCGGTGCTGGGAGTTGACGATAAACTCAAGGGCCAGGTGCCCATCGGTTTTCTGGTTTTGAATGCGGGGGTCACCCGCGATGCCGATGAAATCATCAAGGAGACCATCCAGATGGTTAGAGACCGGATCGGCCCGGTGGCGTCCTTTAAGACAGCGACGGTGGTCAAGCGCCTGCCAAAAACCCGTTCCGGCAAAATATTGCGAGGTACGATCCAAAAAATCGCCGACAATAAGCCTTATAAAGCCCCGGCCACTATAGATGATCCCGTTATTCTTGATGAAATGACCGAGGCATTGAGTGGTATCGGATATGCAAGGGCCAAAGACTAGGCTTGGAGGTTCAGCCCGCCCTGGCCTCCGGCTCGTAGGGATGAGCCTACGCCTCGGAGAGTGCGACTCATAAGATCATATTATGGCCCGTGTCAGGTTCCCGAATATAAATATAGATAATTGCGCAACCTAAAGTCAGGTCTGGGCCAGGGGGTTCAACGTTGCGGGTTGAAAAAAAAACCAGACCCAGACCGCTTTTATCAAATAGAACGTGGTTTCATCTGGTCATGGGGTATGACGGGTGTTCCAGGTGTTGATCAATATTGGGAGCAGTATCCATCGGTTGTAACCTTTGAACTCTGGACCTGAAACCTTTCAGCGTAAGCAAGGATAAATTTTGGAAAAATTTCCTCTGGTTTGTAAGCAAATACAGCGAGGATAAATTTTATGCCCAAAGAAATCCTCATAGTGGATGATGAGCCCAGCATCGTTGTGCCTATCCAGTTTTTGATGGAACAGCAGGGCTATACTGTCATGGTGGCTGAAAACGGCGAAAGTGCACTGGATATCATTTATAAATATAAGCCGGACCTCATATTGCTCGACATCATGCTTCCAAGGATTGACGGGTATGAGGTCTGTGAAATCGTGCGTCTGGACCCCAGGTACCGAGATATCAAAATCATTTTCTTGACTGCCAAGGGACGAGAAGTGGAAATTGCCAAAGGTCTGGCACTGGGCGCCGACGCCTATATTACCAAACCCTTCTCGAATACCGAACTGGTATCCAAAGTACAAGAACTCTTAGCAACATCCCATGAAACTGCCGAGGAGTAAATTCTGGGGAGCTGTCGGCCTTTCCGCTGTGACCCTGATCATCATCCTCACCATCTCCGCCGTCTGGTTGAAAGATCAGCTGACATCCGATGAACTGAATTTTATTTCCCATCTTTTACGGCGGTTTTTCGGTCCCATCGTCATCCTTAGTTTGCTTCTGACAGCGGTCTGCATCTGGGCGATAGAAGCCATATATCGTAATTATATTAGACCAATACGCAAAATAGCGGAAAATGTCTCATTGATCAATACCACCAATCCGTCTTACCGGGTTCCGGCAGAAGGCGCCAGGGAAATCCGTCTGCTCTGTGATCGCATCAACGAAGCTGCCCAGCGTCACGAAAATCTGGCAAAGCATGTGGATGCCAAGGTCCAGCTGGCCAAATCAGAATCGGAGCAGGAAAAAAATAC
>JASFFJ010000417.1:0-7024 GCA_050124355.1 Desulfobacterales bacterium
GGGAAAAAAATAAAATTTTTGTCGAGGTCAAGAGAATTGGCGAGAAATTAGATAATTATCAAAAAAAATTCGTCGAGAATGCCTCCGGCGAAGGCGCTGACATCGCTGTACTTACCAATGGAATTATCTGGTGGTTTTATTTGACTGCCTCCAAGGGCGATTGGAGGCAAAAATGGTTTTATTCCGCTGATTTTCATACCCAGGAAGCGGATACCATTGTCCCCCAGCTGGCCGACTTGCTCAACATGAACAAAGTTTCCGAAGGACAGGCGTTAAAGGCCGCCAAGAAACTTTTCCGCGACAAAAAACAAAAAATGGCTGCCGATTTTCTGCCCCAGGCCTGGAATCAAATCATATCTCAATCCAATAAGATATTCATCGAATTGTTAAGCTTGCAAACCGAAAAACTCTGTGGCTATAAGGTCGACATCAAATCGATTGAAAAATTTTTAGGTGAGCATGTCGAGGAATGGTTGATTACAGACATCCCAGATACCATCACGGCGCCGCCCTCTACCAGTCTGGATCCTGAGATATCTGATGATGAAGACAAACCTGCCTCGAAGACAACGGAGTTGTTCGACAGCGATGACAAACCCACCTCAACAGAATTTGAAGAGACGCCTATTATTGAAAAAGAAAAAAAAGTCGAAAGTTATACGGACAAATCCATTAAATCTTTTACCTTCATCGGTCATTCCCATATCGTTCGTGCCTGGGACGAAGTGCTCCCGATCCTATGCGAGTATTTAGCCTCAGCTCACGAAAAAGACTTCGAGAAGGTGTTGTGGATATCTGACAATCAGATACCATACTTTTCCCGCTATTCAGATCAACTCCGCATGCCAGAAAAAATTCAAGAAACGGATATCTATGTGGAAACGAGAATGAATCCCGACGAAGTTGCAAAGACAGCTCTCAAACTAATAGAGGCATTCGGTTACGATCAGGATGATTTAAGTATCGATGCTCGATGACGATCGAAAGTTTATCTATGCCTGAAATAAGAAAATGGATGGCGTGGTGTCCTAACCCTGTTAAATCGGAAATTACAAATTACAAGCACCAAATTATAAATAAATCTCAAATACCAATATTCAAATCCAAAACAAATCTTAGATTACCTTGAATCAAATCGATTGGCCTGCCTCTGATACGCTTCATTCCGCTAATTTAGCTATCCAATTCGACTAATTTATAGTATTTCTAGTTCAATCCACTTACTTTAAGCCGATTCAAAGCGTGATTCCATGGCCAACAGTTTCCTTTTTTATGACATAGAGACCACGGGGTTAAACAAAGCCTTTGACCAGGTCTTACAGTTTGCCGCTATTCGCACAGATCAGCAACTCAATGAAATCGGCCGCCATGAGCTCACGGTAAAGCTGCGGCCGGATGTGGCTCCATCACCGGCGGCGGTTCTCACCAATCGCATTCCCGTCACCCAATTTTCTGATGGATTGTGCGAATACGAAGCGACTGAGCAGATCCATCGGTTAATGAATCAGCCCGGCACCATTAGCCTGGGCTATAACACGATGGGATTCGATGATGAGTTTTTGCGTTTCTCATTTCACAGAAATTTACTACCGCCGTATACCCACCAATACAAGAACGGCTGCCGTCGCATGGACTTGTTTCCAATGGCCATTCTATATCGGCTCTACAAAAAGGACGTGTTGATTTGGCCTCAGATTGATGGAAAATCATCGCTAAAATTAGAACACCTATCTTCCGCCAACCGACTGGTAACCGGTCAGTCCCATGAAGCTATTGTGGATGTGGCTGCCACGGTTGAATTAGCCCGTCGATTTTTTAAGAAAGAGAAGATGTGGCAGTATTTGGAGGGCTATTTTGATAAAGAGACAGATGCGTATCGGATGGCTCAATTGCCGATTGGATTGAAAAGTGCCAGCGGCGAGCACAATAGGGGGTTGATGGTCAGTGGTGAATATGGTCCAGATCAAAATTACCAGATCCCGGTGATCTCAATCGGAACATCGATCCCCTACCCGAATCAAACCTTATGGTTGAGAATGGATCTGCCGCAGCTTCGCGACACCACCCCCGAGTCCATTGGAGAGACGACCTGGGTTATCCGGAAACGCCTGGGAGAGCCGGCCATATTGCTGCCACCCCATAATCGATATTGGAAAAAAATCGGAAATGACCGCAATGCAATCTTTGATGAAAACCTAAAGTGGCTTCAGGAAAATCACGATTGTTTTCAAAGAATTGTCAAATATCACCGCGAATTCCGTTACCAGTTCATTCCAAACTTAGATCCCGATGCTTCCCTATATCAAATCGGCTTCTATTCCCGGGTTGATGAAAAATTATGCCAAAGGTTTCACCGGGTTTCTTTGAAAGAAAAAGCCGACATAGCCCTACAATTTTCAAGCCCGGAAGCCCGCACACTGGCCTGGCGCATCATCTGCCGAAATTATCCAGGTGCCGTTTCGGCCAAATTTGACTTGGAATTCAAAAGCTACCTGCAACGTATCAATCCCTTGTTGGATGATGACGCGATGGTCGACTACCGAGAAGAAAGGCGTACGACGCCAACAGGAGTTTTGATTGAAATAAAGCTTCTGAAACAAAGCGAAGAACTCACCAGTCATCAAATCCAATTGCTCACCGAACTGGAAAATTACCTTTACACTAAATTCAGAACTCAACTTCCAAATATTGTCAGTATATAAAAAGCAGAATAAACACTAAAGCCCACGATTGAGTACATTATCATATTTTTAAACATTTATTGTTTCCCCCATCAATCAGTCTTGCAGCGCCATATCAACTTATATCGGCAGATTCTGTCTGGTCTTGATGATTTCTGCCCAAACTGGTATGATGGAGTTCTTAACCTACTGATAAAACATGTCATTTCTACTAAACCCGGAAGCACAAATATTTGAATTGTTACTTTTTCTTTTGAAAGTCAGCAATTTCTCCGATGGCTTCGATAGCAGTCCTAATGTGATCCTCTGTGTTGAATGGACCGATTCCGATCCGAACTGCCCCTCCGATTCCATCGGTCCCAAGTTGTTCATGTACAAGGGGGGCGCAATGAAGTCCGGTACGGCAGGCGATATTGTATTCACCGTCCAATAGGGTACCCACATTGAGTGCCTCCATCCCGTCGACATTGAAACTGATCACGGCGATATGATCGGTCAATTCATCCTGGCAATAGAGGACCACATCATCCATTTCATTAAGGCCGTCCCTTAGGATGCGGGTCAACCTCATTTCCTGTTTGTGAATGGCATCCAGCCCTTTCTCCTCTATCCACTTCAAACCGGCATACAATCCGGCAATACCCACAACATTGCCGGTACCGTATTCAAGTCTGTAAGGATATTCTTCCAAATGCATGCGTACAGCAGATCGAACTCCGGTGCCGCCGGCGCGGGTATGCCGAATCTCGATGCCATTCGCAACATAGAGACCGCCAATACCGGTCGGCCCCAGCAGGGATTTGTGACCGGTAAATGCAATGATATCGATGTGGTGTTGCTCCATATCAATTGGCACTTTACCTGCAGACTGGGAGACATCGATGGCAAAAGTTACACCGCGCTTGCGGCAGATACGTCCGATGGCCTCTATCGGCTGGATCGTGCCGATCACGTTGGAAGCATGATTTATGATGACAAGACGGGTATTTGCTTTAATTTTTTTTTTAATATCATCAGGGTCGATGAATCCGTTGCTGCCGAATGGAACATAGTCAACCTCAACGCCATTGAATTTGTTCTGATGATAGAGTGGACGGAGCACGGAATTGTGTTCGAGGGTGGTGGTGATGGCATGATCGCCTTGTTTTAATATGCCGAAAATAATCAGGTTGAGGGCGTCAGTGGAATTATAGGAAAAGCATAACCGGTTGGGATCGTTTCCATTAATAAAATCGGTGATCAACTTACGGGTTTTGTCGACCAAATCACCGGCTTCCATGCACAAATCGTAACCTGAACGTCCCGGGTTGACACCAAAATTGCGGTAAAACGAATCCATAAAGGTATATACTTCATCCGGCTTAGGAAAGGAAGTGGCGCCGTTGTCGAGATAAATCAATTTTTCCATAAAAAGGTCTCCTATCCACGCTCGTTATAGCATCACAGTTAAATTACCGATTTGAACAACGAAATCTGTACATAGGGTATTCATCAGAATATTTCAAGTAAATGGATCGAAGATGACGTAATCGGGTTAAATTTTCAAACAGCATTAATTTTCTTGTTGCTTTTTTTTTATAAATGTAAAGAATCCTGGTCCTACTTGTATATTGGCTACCCGCATGCAGAACGCAACGCTCGGCTTCCAGTTCGGTGAGCCTACAGCTCGGAGAGAGAGAGGAAACGAAAATTTTTCAATTGACACTGATGTTCAAGAAACACCCAAGTGATAGGAGATCGTATGCATATTGTAAGATTTATTGATGACAGGGATCAGGAATGTCTCGGTTATAATTATCATAACGGCAAGGCGTCGCAACTGACAGGGGATTTATTCTCCGGTCTGAAGGACAACGGCAAGAGCGTCAGTGTCAAAAAAATTCTTGCCCCCCTGGTGCCTTCCGCTATTTTAGCTATTGGACTCAACTATCACCACCATGCTGTGGAGATCGGCTCAGAGATACCGAAATACCCGGTGCTGTTTATGAAAAATCCCGCTTCAGTTACCAATCCGGGAGACCCTATCCTTTTGCACCCGTCATGCATGGAGCCGCCCGAGGTTGATTTCGAGCTTGAGCTGGCAGTGGTCATCGGTAAGACGGCAAAGGACGTGTCTGACGCCGAAGCCCTTGATTACGTACTCGGATATACGGTGGCAAACGATGTCTCCGCCAGACGATGGCAGGGGGGTCGAGGATCAGGCCAGTGGGTCCGCGGAAAAAGCTTTGACACCTTCTGCCCTTTAGGACCCGAGCTGGTGACGACGGATGAGCTCACCGATCCTCAGAATCTGCATATGACCTGCACACTCGACGGCCGGGTCATGCAAGATGCCAACACATCCGATATGATATTCCCGGTTGCCGAACTGATCTCATTTCTTTCAACAGGTACAACGCTGCTGCCGGGCACCGTCATCCTTACCGGGACACCCAGTGGCGTTGGATTTACCCGCAAGCCTCCCGTTTTCCTCATGCCTGGCAACACCGTCGACATGACTGTCGAAGGCATCGGGACACTCAGCAATCCGGTAGAATTGTATGATTTTATTGTATGATTAAATACAAGATTAGTATTATTGATACGGATCAATTGTATGGATGGATACAAACTAATTCAACGGCCACCAGCAGAGATAGCCCTGGTCGGACTTGGCTTGGCTCTTTTCAGGTTCCATCCTCATGCCCCAGCTATGCCGATGGTCGCTGAATTTGGAGTGATTTTCTGGCGACTTGGGCTTCAGTGGATCCGGGATATTTATGGCATAACAACTGCAAACATTTATTGCTCTTGCGTGCCATTCCGTTCTGGCGGTAAGCCTGGCCAAGTTTTAGCAATGCTGTCGGAATCCCCGGAGAATCCGGCACTTTTTTCGTCAGAAGAGTTAAAATTTTAACTGCATTTTCCAGTTGCCCTGTCGTTAAAAACATGCCACAGAGTTGAAAATAAAGCTGGGTGGAAAGGCGGGGTTGAGGGGTAAGGTCGACATACTCCTGGTATATTTTATGGGCTTTCTCGTAAGTGTTAAAATTGCGGCAAAGCTGAAATATCAGTTGTTGTGCTGTATGGTGAAATTCTTCATTTTCAGAATTCTGCTTATAAACATTAAAAAGATGCGTTAGGGCGTCGATGTTCTCTGGGTCTCTGGCAAGAACCTGGCGCAGTAATTGGCATCCGCTTTCCATGTCAAGTTCAGCGATATGTTTCAATGCCTTTTCCATCAGCGGTGCGAGGTCATTTTCAGGTATTTCACCAAACACATCTTCGTTAAGCGACAAGCAAAATTTCAAGATGATAAAGGCAAAAAAGGCGCCTCCCATCAACCCACCGATGTGGGCGACATAAGCCACATGTCGGGCGTCTCCGAAAAACAGCTGGAAAAATTCGTTCCCCATCCAAATCGGCAAAAGAATGATGGCCGGAATTTTTAAGTAGTTAAAATAGAATCCCAGCGAATAAAAAATTTTGACTTTTTTTTTTCCGAACAATACTGCAAAAGCCCCTATCAACCCGGCAATGGCCCCGGAAGCGCCCACGACCGGCATGGTGCTGGTCATATATATCAGCCAGAACACGCCCGCTGCTATCAACCCGCCGCATATATAAAGTCCGGTGAAAAGCAAACGGCCCAACCCCATTTCCAGCATACAGCCGACAATCCATAGGAAAATCATATTGCCGAACAGGTGAGCTGCACTGCCATGTAAAAACATGTACGTAAAGGCCGTTAGAAAAGATTTGTATGCCGGACGGAAGCCATATTTCAGAGAGATGATGCGCGATCGCAGATGTTCATATTCGGTTCTTAGTCTCTTCCAATCAGCATACTGTGGATCGGAAGGTGAAATGATCTCATCGTTGTTGAGTTTTTGTTGAAATGCAAAGTCCTGTTCTAATTTGAAATGATAACGAGCCAGTGTATCTTCATCGAGCGGTTGGGTGTCCGATTGTTCATCTGATTCCTGAAGGTGGCCTTCGCAGTAGGCGATATAGCGCGGCACCTCAATGGCCGCCAAACCGGATTCTAAATAATAACGCGAGACATTGGATTGATTTTCGGATTCGCCTGCCTGGAATAGAAAAAACACCAAACAATTTAACAAAATAATAGCGATTGTCACATAAGGCGGATTGCGCCAGCTGATTTTTCCTATCAAAGGGATGATGAACATAAAAAGAACTGCCTAAATTCAGTACTTCTGGCTTATTGTGAAATTTGATGCGACCCAAATGTCTGTGGTTGCGCCAACAATAATGGTTTTCGGGCGTATGGTCCTGAATTTAATTAATTATTTTTTTCGGTTCTATGACCAAAACAATTGTAGGTATTCATACAAAGGACA
>JASFFJ010000418.1:0-7016 GCA_050124355.1 Desulfobacterales bacterium
TCACCTTCGCGGATGGTATAGAGGTATCTGGAGGGAATCACCCCTTTTTCAATAAGCATCCGATCTGCTTGGTGAAAACCGGGGCCGCCCTTTTCACAACAAGTCCCGCAGCGGATGCATTCTGAGATGGTTTTTCCTGGTTGTGGAGTCGTTGGATTATTCCTTTTATGTTTTAAAATTGAAGGCTATTCAACTAAGAATCAATCAGGAAATCGGATTCTGCCATTTTAAGTTGGGGAATCTTCCGAAATCGCCATCGGTTGAGCATGAAATGAGCCCATGCTCAATTGCCAGGGCCGCCAGGTGAGCATCCGGTACCAAATTAGCTGTTATATTTAGCTCAACTAAGAGATCTTCAAGGATTTCGACGTGTTTCTCCGCCGGTTTAGGAATCCAGGCGGATGGACAATCCAACCATTCTTTTATTTGTTTCCAGGCATCATTGATCGATTCGGGCTGTTCGAATATCCTCGGATTTGTCACGATTCGTATGAATCCCAGCAAACTGGGCCACGGCAGGCCAACCGGTGCAGACGCATTTAGACATTGGTCCAACCACTCCTTAGCAGCGAAATGCTGTGAAAAATTATTCACATGGGCGTATATGATCAGGTTGGCATCAATACATAAGACATTTGATGCGCTGATGTCAAGAGGCGTTTGGCGAATGTATCGTCTTTGGAAGTTTCGATGACTTTGGTGGAAATCTAATCGTCGTTCATATTGACGCTGCCTTAAAAAAAGTATAATCTGTCCGTGTTCCAATTGCCATTATGGCAGATCGTATCCATGCTGCCGCTTTGTACCGCTTCGAGTAACAACGGTTCAACGATTCAACTTAATCTCAAGGAGGCACCTTATGCCGGGTCCGGGCGCATTTCTCGTTGGGGAAGAAGAACGTCGTGAAGTCGAGGAGATCCTTCAAAGCGGGTATCTTTCCAGATACGGAAGTCCGGACAACCCGGATTTCAAACGAAAAGTGGCGACGCTCGAGGAAATGTTTGCCGGGTTCACTGGTGTTAAGCACTGCCTGGCCGTTAACGGCGGAACCAGCGCGATCATGGCGTCACTGGCGGCATTAGAGATTCGACCAGGAGCGGAGATCATCGTGCCGGGATACACCTACATCGCTACCATGTCGGCGGTGATCGCCGGCGGCGGCGTGCCGGTGCTGGCCGAAATCGATGAATCCCTCACATTGGACCCGGATGACGTTCTACGGAAAATCACCGACAAGACCCAAGGTATCATCCCGGTTCACATGTTGGGCAATCCCTGCGACATGGACCGAATCATGGAGATTGCCAGGGAACACCGTCTCTTTGTCCTCGAGGACGGGTGTCAGGCCTTAGGAGCCGGATACAAGGGTAAACGGGTCGGCTCGTTCGGAGATATGGCCGCGTTTTCACTGAACGTCAACAAAACCATCACCGCCGGCGACGGGGGATTGGCTGTAACCGACAACAAACGCCTTTACGAACGGGCGTTTGGATTTCATGACCAGGGCCATATCCCCTCACTACTGGGTGTCGAGTTCGGCGCCCGAACCATCCTCGGGCTCAACCTGAAACTCAACGAATTGACCGGTGCCTTCGCCATCGGGCAATTGAGGAAACTCGACCACATCGTTCACACCCTCAAAGCGAAAAAGAGAGTTTTCAAAGATGCCATCATCGCCGGCGGCATCCGGAATATGACATTCCGGAAAATCAACGATCCGGACGAGTGTCACACCATCCTGACGGTGCTGTTCCATGACGCCCGGACGGCTCACCGGGTCGCCCAATCACTGGACACCATCACGGTTGCCGACAGCGGATGGCATGTCTACGCCAACATGGAGCACTTGCTGGCTTACCAGGATGCCGACGGCAACCGGCCCTACCGCCGGCACATGCTGCCCCAAACCGACGACATCCTGAGCAGGGCCGTCAATTTGAGCGTGGGCGTCGTGGATCTTGGCATCGGCGCCTCTTTTGGCATAAACATTCTTTCCAATGACCAGGAGATCCAGCGGAAAGCGGAAAAGTTCGTCGATACCGTCAAATCGATTGTGGATTAGAACGATAAAGGATATCGTATGAGCAAGATAATAGCTAGATATGAATTTCGAACCTTTGCTCAAAATTTTGGGATGGTAGAAACCAAAATGAGAAAACTATCCGCATGCTCAATGATCCGGGAGAGCCAGGAGGTGTATATTGTTTCAGCCGCTAGCAATGGAAACAATACCAAAATTCGAGATCTCAAAATGGATATCAAAGAACTGGTAGAAGTTAAACAGGGCCTGGAACGATGGAATCCACGCATGAAGGGCGAATTTCCTCTGCAGACCGATGTGATCAGAGACGAGATATTTCCGGCTTTTGCTGTCAGGGAACCAGAATTTAAAAGGGACGCTTACTCCCTGAATCAATATCTGGATGAACTGATCAATCCCCATCCCGAACTATCCGCAGTGAACGTATTTAAAAGACGGTTTGCCTTCACTATAAACGGTTGCATCACTGAAGTAGCCCAGCTTTTAATCAACGGGGCTGCCATTCAGACCGTGGCCGTCGAATTGGAGGATATTGATGCGATTCTGGAAGCCAAGCAGCTGCTTGGCCTGACAGAGTATGAAAATGTAAATTACCTGTTGGCCATCAAGCGTGTAATCGGCATGGAACCGCTACCGGTGTAGTTGAATTCGGTGGTCAATGCCCACATTAGGCAAAGGTATTTATGCAACCAACCTAAGGGTTTTTCCGGCATCCAGTAACCAGTATCCACGAAAATAGCACGGGATCTTTGACCAGCATCGCTTCGCCTCAACTACAATACTGGTTTCTCATCGACTCTTCATCTTCAATTTGCCAACTTCCATCATTCCATTATTCTCCATTTAAGACGGATGAGCGAAACGACCCAACCACCACGGGCGACCGTGCAACCGTTTATTTCAGCACCGCCAACCCGGCATTTTATTTGCACACAAAATTGCTTTATTATATCCTGGACTTATATTGGAAGAACTCGATCTTCGTTCCTAACAATTCGAACAATGGAAATGCTAGAAAAATGGAAATCCAGCTTGAGCAAATAAAAGAAGATGGTCTGGTTCTTGAATTCGAAAAACCGGTGGATACCTTCCCGATCCTGGCAGAAATGGTTGCCAACGGCGAATGTGAATTTACGGCACCGCTGAGGACTGCTTTGAAAGCATTGCGGATCGGTGAATTGGTGGAAATAGATGGAGATGTTGAGACATCCGTGCGCCTGCCCTGTAGCCGATGCCTGCAGCCCCTTGAAACGCCCTTGAAATCTAACTTTGCACTCACCTACATGCAGCAGACAGCAGATGTCATGGAGGATACCGAACCTCAGGAAGTTGAACTGAGTGCCGATGATATTGGAATTGTTTATTTTCAGGGCGAAAAAATCAATCTGAAAGATGCCATCCAGGAACAAGTGGTGTTGGAATTCCCCCTCAGACCGCTTTGCAAACTGGACTGCAAGGGCCTGTGCCCCAAATGCGGTGCAGATATGAATGACGATCCCTGCGATTGCGACCAAAGACCTTCACCCGGAAAATTTGCAGTTCTTAAGAATTTGAAGCTGGAGAAATGAGAAAAATACTCGATTAGGTGTGATTGGCTATTTGTCATACGTTATTAGAACGTGATAATCCTATCAGGTTTTTGGCTGGGAAGCCAGAAAGCCAGAATGCTGGGATGCTAAGAGAGCATAGGACTTTTGAGCTTCCAAGCTTTCCAGCCTCCCAGCTTCAAGCCTACTAGCGAATAACTCACAATTGGTCTTTAATTCAACAGGTTAAGATTGGGTACAGTGTCCATCGGCTCTAAGCTTTGAACCCCTGGCCCAGACCTGGCAAACAAAATTGTGGTGATGGAAAGCCATTCCATAGGTTACGAAAACGATTTATAACCACCACCCGTCTTGTCAGGTCAGGCTTGAGCCCTGCTTGCGGGGTCGAAGCCCGAAGTGCCTAGTCCCAAACGTAGAACCGATCCGTTTCGTCTATGGAGCATAGAAAGCGACATATCGACTTAATTTTACAGCGCCCCGGAAAATTCCTATGGCGAGTGCTCATTGGTTTTAAACGCAATCAGGGTTTGCTGCTGGCCGGTGCGGTTGCTTACTATACCCTTTTGTCGGTAATTCCCATGCTGGCACTCATATTAGTAGGGCTGTCGCATTTCATCGAAGGGGAACAGCTGTATAATACCATCCATAGCAATCTGAAACTGGTAATCCCGGCCTATGCGGAAAGTGTGTCCGATCAGGTGTGGGGCTTTCTGGCTCGCCGCCAGCTGGTAGGCATCATCGGCATCCTGTTTATGCTGTTCTTTAGTTCCATGGCCTTCACTGTGCTCGAAAGCGCCATGGCCGTTATCTTTTCACATAGGTCCAGAAAACACCGTCGCCATTTTCTGATATCTGCCATCATCCCCTACGCTTACATTTTTCTGCTGGGTATTGGCGTGTTGGTAATCACCATCGTTGCCGGGGCACTGGGCGCGCTCTCGGACAAACATATAATTTTGTTGGGCCGTTATTTGAGCCTGGCCGGCACCTCCAGATTGATGCTGTACCTATCAGGCATGGCAGGGATGGTGGTCCTGTTGACATCTCTATATCTGGTGATGCCCCTGGGGCGCATTCCGGTTCGTTACGCCCTCGCCGGTGGTGTCACTGCTGCAGTACTGTGGGAAATTATTCGGCATATACTGGTCTGGTATTATTCGACCATATCCCTGGTTAACGTGATCTATGGTTCTCTGGCTACCGCAGTGGTTGTCCTGCTGAGCATCGAAATTGCGGTGATTATCCTGCTATTGGGCGCTCAGGTGATTGCGGAATTCGAGCACAGCATCGATGAGTCGGATAAAGCCGATCAATCCGAACCTGGGGGCTGACACCTCTTGTGAAACTGCGTATAAGATTGTGCCTGGCCGAAACCATTATAAGGCTGTAGGTTAGGTTGCGCCGCAGGCGTTACCTGACATTCTGCGGGCGGTGCCAGATATAAGGGATCCGTCAGGGAACTCGCTTCGATCGCACCCTGACCTACCAAAAGACCGTTCAGATAGCATCCTGAGTCTCTTTTCCGATTAGAAAAGACACCTACGACCAGCGGCGATGCTTGTAGGGGAATCCGCGCTTTAATATTGACGCTTGCTGGAAAATCTGAGATAGAAAAAGCTCTATAAATAGCGATAGGGGTTTATAAGTTGATTTTGATCCGGTTTCGATGGTTCCACCTGTGTGTATTGGCATTGTTGTTCTATTTTGGATCAAGTGCCTTGGCGGATGAAAACAAAAGCGAAAGTGACATAAAACGACTCAAATGGTATCTGACCGTTTACGGCGGTGCCCACGCCCAGGACGATATCGGAGATATTTTCACTTTCAACGCCAAATTCGAGGATAATGATTATATTGCCGTGGTAGCTCTGGCACGAGAATTCTGGCACTATAAAAAATACTTCAGCTTCGAAGTCGAGGGCCAGATCGGCAAACACTTCAACAACGACACCTTCTGGGAATTCAACGGCCTGGTCATCGGACGCTGGCACGCATTTCCCTGGAACAAGTACGTGGACACCAGTGTTGCCGTCGGCGATGGGTTATCCATTTACACCGAAGTTTCTAAAGTAGAAAAAGAAGACGATGAAGATGCCCAGAAGACCCTCAACTACCTCATGTTCGAACTTGCTTTAGGTCTGCCTCAATATCCCCGGTGGGATCTGGTGGTGCGTATCCACCATCGTTCATCGATCTTCGGCTTATATGGCGCCGGCGGATCAAACTACTTAACGGGTGGCATCAAATTCAGTTTCTAAATGCCATCCGAATATTATGACCTGAGCTGCAATTTCAACACTTCAAATACCGCTTGAGCTCTCCGGTAATTCATCCCAATTGACAACCCAAAATAGCTTGATAAGAAAAAATTGAAGAAAAAAAGGAGAAAAAAATGACCGAGCAAAAAGAAAAAGCCGCTTTCATTTGTACCAAGGATACCCTGGATGGGGCCTACCCGTCACTGGTATTGGGAATCAATGCCGCTCGCATGGGCATGGAAACCAAAGTCTTTTATTCCTTCATGGGAATGAACATGGTCCTAAAGGGTGGCGTTGAGAGGGCAAAGTTCATTCCGGCCGGTGTCATGGGCGCCATCCCCGGCATGGCAACTCTGGCCACCGGCATGATGAAAAAAAATCGAACAAGCCAACATTCCCAGCCTGGCGGACATGCAGGAAATGGCGCAATTGGAGGGGGTTGAACTTGTCGCCTGCCATATGACCGTCCAGATGATGGAAATCGATAAAGAAAAACTGATTGAAGGCGTACCGGTGTGGACCGCCGAGGATTTCATGAAATATGCCAGGGACTGTAAAATCTGTCTGTTTACCTAATCGACCAGACAACGAGTAAACTATTTAACATGGCCTGCACATAGTTAACACGCTATCAAATTAAGGATAGATTGCATGCGCTGGAAAAAATTAGTCATCGCCGCAGCCCTGGTCTTCGTGGTCTTCATCGCTGCACTTTATGCGTTTGTCGAATTTTACGAAATCAACAAATTCAAGCCTTGGATTGCCAAGGCGGTTAAGAATGCCACCGGTCGCGAACTGAACCTTAATGGCGATATCGACATCGATTTTGGCATCCGACCAACTATTGTGGTCGAGGAGGTGAGCTTCCAGAACGCGGCCTGGAGCGCACGACCGAACCTGGGCCGGGCCAAACGCCTGGAAGTTCAAGTGGCCGTTTGGCCCCTGATTTTGGGAAAATTTAATTTTTCCCGCCTGGTTATAGTTGAACCGGATGTGATTGTTGAATTCGACCGTGCCGGCACGTCCAATTTCTCATTTGATATCGCCGGTGATTATCAGGAAGAAACAGAAACACCCCCTCCGCCACTGATATTCAGCGATGTTCTCGTCGAAAAAGGTCTTTTTACTTACAAGGATGCCCAATCGGACGTTAAATTTTCTATCAGCATC